>CAVEMF010000029.1:0-12784 GCA_963616715.1 Ruminococcus bromii
AACCGCCAGCTCTCGCTAACGGTTCTTTTCTCGTGATTATTCTTTTTTCTTTCCCAAGCGGCGGTTGGCTGCTTCGATGGTGTCGGTGCGGGTGCCGTTCTTGAGTTCCACTTCTTTGCCGTGGAAGTCTTCGCCGGTGAGTTCGTCGGCGCGGCCGCCCATTTCTGTGCCTTCCTGGCGGAGCTGCTCGATGCCTTCTTCGAAGTCCATTTCCGGATGGTCTTTGAAGTAGCCCTGCTCACGCATTTTCTTTTCGATGGATTTATAGGTGAATGCCACCACTTCTTCCTGGGGGATACGGATCTGTCCGGGCATACGCTTTTCGAATTCCTGCCAAAATTCTTCGGAAGCCTTCATCATCACGCGGCCCACCTTCTGGGTGCTGCCGATGTCGTAGAGAAGGGACCAGATGGGACGGTGATCCAGTTTCGCATACTGATGGAAGGTGTAGCGATAGGTCACCGGCTTCATGAGCTGGTTTTTAAAATGGTGTACGCCGAAGATGTCGTCATAGGCGATGCGAAGCTCCTGCTTATGGAAGAGTCCGGTCTTTAACATATAGAGGCCGTCTTTTTCCAAGCGGTACACGGTCTTGGCGATCACCTGGTCTGTAATCCACCAGAAAATGGCGATCTGCATGCCGATATCAATGATCGGCACATGGCCACGCACAAATCCCCAGTAGCCGGTCCAGCATACATAGGCCGCCCAGAGGATGTAGCCCAGCGCTGCGGTGATCAGGTAGGGCTTGTACAGGATGGAATGGTCGACGAAATCCTTCGCCGGTGCTTCATTTGTTTTTGCCATGAAACATGCTCCTTCAGGAAAAGTTTTTGATAGAAAATAGTAAATCTATTATATCATGTGTGAGAGAAAAGGTTCAAGGAAATAGTAGCGGCAAGAAAGCGCTATCGGTTTTAGTAGTCAGTGATCAGTGATCAGTGGTCAGGACTTGCTTTCCGCTACTATTACATATCGATATCACCTGCATGTATGCACTCAGTCCTAATCACTAATCACTAATCACTGATCACTAAACCGATAGCGCCCTCACCACCTCATCCATTATACGTCCACTCCAGCGGCGGGAGGCCCAGGGCGAAGAGGCCCATGCCTACGGCGTAGACGAAGATGCCGATGAGGAAGAAGCGGAAGCCTACTTTCAGGACTTCCGGCACGATTTCCCAGAAGGTGTGGAGGGTGGGATCCATGAAGGTGTAGGGATAGAGATGGGATTTCCCATGGGTCACGATGGTCACCCAGGCACGGAAGTACACGAAGACCACGTAGATCGCCGGGTAGACCATCCAGGTGATGGTGGTGTACCAGTGCATTTCCCTTTTGTCCACAAAGAAAATATAGTCCACTGTCATCAAAATCGGGATGAAGTAGTGGAAAATATAATTGTAGAAAGAGAAATGCTCGTAATTGATGTCGTTCAGCTTATGGGTGCGGATGGCTCCGGGGCGCACGATGAGGTGGTACATCAAAGAGAGGGTCCCCAGGCTCGCGGCTACGATGTAGCGGCAGTCGGCGCTATAAAGAAATGGCACGTCCACCTGAAAGAGCGTCGCCCCCAGCCAAAAGACAAAGAGCGTGAAGGTGGAAAAGGTGTAGTATTGTATCCGCGACCAAAAAACAAAGGGCGTCAGCACCTTGTGCTTCATCAGAAGGATCAATCCCACGATGAGCAGTACAAAGATGGCCCAGCGGTAGAGTAAAGCGATTGGCATAGTGTCCATGGGTGGCTCCAGTTGGTAAATCTCAGAAATAGGATTTCAAAGTGAGGAGGGAGGAGTTAGGAGTGAGGAGTGGTGGTGCGCCGCATCAAATTGGAAAGCGGCGCGAGTTTGAAATGGGTAAACGCTCCTAGCTGCTGCCCCACTACCGTGAACCGTTTACCGTATATCCGTTCACCGTGCATGCTACCGATAGCGAGCCGTGAAGTGATAAGCTCTTACAAGAAAAGTGTATCGCACCATGGCTCGCTATCGGTAAAAAGTCGGTAAACGGTTACACGGTAAACGGTTCACGGTCGTGGGGAAGCAGGAAAACATGCTGACCTTCAAACTCGCGGCGCTTCTTAATTTGTGCGCCGCACCTCCACTCCTCACTCCTAACTCCTAATTCCTAACGAAAAGAGGCCTCAGGCATAAACCAGGGACCCCTTGTTTCCATTATTTCTTCGCGCGTCTTTTGCTTCTGTGCGTCTGTTTTCTTCTCGCCTCGGCGCGCATGCGGCGGACTTCTTCTTTTTCGCGAAGTTTATTCTCTGCGTCTTCGCGCACTTTCTGTTTCTGGTGGTAGTTGTACACGTTCATGGCCAGGCACACCAGGACCATGAGGAAAATGGCGCCGCTCTGCACGTTCAGACCTTGGTTGAAAATATTCCAAACCGCAAAGCACACAGCCACAGCAAATAACATTCCACGAGCTCTCATTCTGTATCTCCTTCAAAGCAGACCTATTTGGTATTTCACATAGTATCAGTATATATATTAAAGGATTTAGGGCGGATAAGCAATAGGATAAAAGTGAGGAGTGAGAAGGGAGGAGTGAGGAGTGGTAGTGCGGCGCACAAATTAAGAAGCGCCGCAAGTTTGAAAAGTCAGCGCATTTAACTGTTTCCTCATAGCTTTGAGCTGCGAGCTAAGAGCTTGTAAGTTCGCCCCACGAGACAATGACGAAATCGCCAAAACGCGCTTCGCCTTTGGCCTCCTTCGTCAAGTGTGCCTACTGACTCTAGCTGAGCTCCAAGCTCCCAGCTCATGGCTCCTAGCTATGAGGAAGCAGGTACGCGCGTCTTTATTACAAAACTTGCGGCGCTTCTTAATTTGTGCGCCGCACCTTCACTCCTCACTTCTCACTCCTAACTCCTCACTTTCAAAGAAGCCCCCTCACCAAGATCACAAAGATCAGAACCGGAAGGACGTACTTGAAATAGGGCTTCACCCAGAGGGGCATTTTCATGCCGGCGCCGGTATTGACTTCTTCGATGTATTTGTCGAAACCCCAGCCGTATTTGGTGGTGCAGAAGAGGGCGAAGAGGAGGGAGCCGCCGGGGAGGACGATGTTGCTGACGAAGAAATCTTCAGTATCGAGAATTCCTTTATTTCCCAGGAGGTGCACGTCCTGCCACACATTGAATCCCAGGACGCAGGGGATACTGCCGAAGAAGACCAGGGGCAGGAGAATGATGACGGATTTCTTGCGGCTCCAGCCGAAGTTGTCCATGCAGTTGCCGATGAGGCTTTCAAAGACGGCGGTGACGGTGGAGAAGCTGGCGAAGGTCATGAAAACAAAGAATAGGCCGCCCCACAGCTGGCCCATGGGCATGTTGGTGAAAATATTCGGAAGCGTCACGAAGATCAGCGCCGGTCCTTCAGAAGGCGCCACATCGAAGGCAAAGCAGGCGGGGAAAATGATGAGGCCTGCCATGATGGCTACGAAGGTGTCAAGCAGCGTGATGCGCACGGCTTCGCCGGTGAGGCTGTGATCCTTGCCCATGTAGCTGGCAAAGATTTCCATGGAGCCTTGGCCCACGGAGAGGGTGAAGAAAGCCTGGCACATGGCCGCCGAGGCCACGTTCCCAAGGCCTGCCTCTACGGCGCGATCCCAGTCGGGAAGGAGGTAAAAGGCAAGACCCTTCTCGGCGCCGGGAAGGAGCAAGCTATTTCCTGCGAGGATGAAAATCAAACCCAGGAGCCCGAGCATCATGACCTTGGTGACTTTCTCCAGGCTCCCCTGCACGCCGCCGGCGCAAACGCCGAAGCCGATGAGCACATTGAGCGTCATGAAGAAGAGGAGCTCCCAGGGATCAGCGAGCATATTTCCAAAAGCCTCGCCTACGTCCTTCGGCGAAAGGCCTTGGAAGGCGCCGGTGAGGAAGCGGACGAAGTAGTCCACCATCCAGCCGGAGATGGTAGTGTAGTAAATCATGAGGACGAAGCTTCCCGCCAAGGCGATCCAGCCGTGGAGGTGCCAGTAGCTCCCCTTGGGCTCAAGCTTCATGAAACCGGTCTTCACGCTCTTCTGGCTCGCCCGCCCGACGGCCAGCTCCATGGTCACCACCGGAATGCCAAGGAGCACTAAGAAGGCCAGGTAAAATAATACGAACACAGCGCCGCCGTATTCCCCGGTGATGTAGGGAAATCGCCAAACATTGCCGATGCCGATGGCGCATCCGGCGCTCACTAAAATAAATCCCAGTCGGGATTTGAAACTATCTCTTGCTTCCATTCTTCTTTCCTCCAAGGGGAATCGTTCTTTAGGCTATCAATTCGGTAGTCAGTGATCAGTGATCAGTGTTCAGGGCGTCATGAGCGATACTTCACGCTATCGTTTTAGTAATCAGTGATTAGTGATCAGTGATTAGGGCGTCATAAGCACTGCTTTGCGCTTTCAGATTAGTAGTCAGTGATCGGTGATCAGTGGTCAGGGCGTCATAAGCGATGCTTTGAGCTTTCGAATATGCACTAGCAACAAATGCGACCTAATTGCTGATCACTAAACCGGTAGCGTCAATCCGCAGATAGTGACGTCCTGATCACTGATCACTGACCACTGACCACTGACCACTAACCCACTACACCAATCCCCGAATCAGTATAACCAAAATCAAAATCGGCAGCACGTACTGGAAATAGGGTTTGATCCAGTAGGGCATCTTGAGGCCCTCTCCCTTATTCACTTCAGCCAGGTACTTATCGAAGCCCCAGCCCCAACGGGTGACGCAGAAGAGGAGGTACACGAGAGACCCCAGGGGCAGGAGCAGGTTGCTGACGATGAAGTCTTCGCTATCCAGCACGTCCCGATTTCCGATGAAGTGCATATCCGAGAGCACGTTGTAGCCCAGGACGCAGGGGATGGAGAAGAGGAAAATAATAACGAAATTGATGGCCACCGATTTCCTCCGACTCCAGCCAAAGTTGTCGATGCCGCTGGCGATGATATTTTCAAAGACAGCGATGACCGTGGAGAGGCTCGCAAAAGTCATGAATACGAAGAAGAGGCCGCCCCACAGCTGGCCCATGGACATGTGGGTGAAAATCTGCGGCAGTGTGATGAAGATGAGGGACGGGCCCTGGTCAGGATGCACGTCATAGGCAAAGCAGGCAGGGAAAATGATGAGCCCGGCCATGATGGCTACGAAGGTATCGAGGATGCAGATGCGCACCGCTTCGCCGGTCAAGGTGAAATCATCGGACATGTAGCTGCCGAAGATTTCAATGGCCGCGATGCCAAGGGAGAGGGTGAAGAAGGCCTGGTTCATGGCCGCTGCGGCCACGTTTCCAATGCCCGCTTCGATAGCGCGATCCCAGTCCGGGAGCAAATAAAATTCCAGCCCCGGGCCGCCGCCTTCTAGCATCACGCTATGGCCGGCCAAGACCACGATCAAAGCCAAGAGGCAAAGCATCATCCACTTCGTGATGCGTTCAAGGCCCCCCTGCACGCCAAGTGCGCAGACAAGGAATCCAAGCACTACGGTGATGGCCATGAAGACACCCATTTCCATGGGATTTCCCAGCATGGCCCCAAAGACCGCGCCCACCTCCGACATGCCTTCGGCGAAGGTGCCGTTTAAAAATTTCCAGAAATACGCCAGCATCCAACCGGACACGGTGGTGTAGTACATCATGAGGAGGTAGCACCCCAGGATGCAGAACCAGCCATGCACGTGCCAGGACGTCCCCGGCTTCTCTAAAGTCTTGTACGCCGCCACGGCGCTCTTCTTGCTCCCGCGGCCCACGGCCAGCTCCATGGTCATGACAGGGATGCCCATGAGCACCAGGAAGGCCAGGTAAAAGAGCACAAACACCGCGCCGCCATACTCGCCGGTGATGTATGGGAACTTCCACACATTCCCGATGCCGATGGCGCAGCCGGCACTGACCAAAAGAAATCCCAAGCGGGATTTGAAATTATCTCTTTCTTTCATTATTGTTTCCTCCGAAAATCATAGTGATAAGGGACAGGGGATAAGGGATAAGGGCGCGCGTGCCTGCTAATCTTAAATAAGTCCACGAATCAGTATAACCAAAATCAAAATCGGCAGCACATACTGGAAATAGGGCTTGATCCAGTAGGGCATCCGAAAGCCCTCGCCCTTGTTCACTTCGGCAAGATAATTATCGAAGCCCCAGCCCCAACGGGTGACGCAGAAAAGGATGTACAAAATCGCACCTACGGGCACAAGCAAATTGGTGACGATGAAGTCTTCACTGCCTAAGACATCCCGATTTCCAATGAAGTGCATATCCGAGAGCACATTGTAGCCAAGGACGCAGGGGATGGAGAAAAGGAAAATGATGAAGAAATTGATGATCACCGATTTCCTGCGGCTCCAGCCAAAGTTATCCATGCAGCTGGCGATGAGATTTTCAAAGACAGCGATGACCGTCGAGAGGCTTGCAAAGGTCATGAAGACAAAGAAGAGACTTCCCCACAGCTGGCCCATGGACATATGAGTGAAAATCTGTGGCAGCGTGATGAAAATAAGAGGCGGCCCCTGGTCAGGCTGCACATCGTAGGCAAAGCAAGCGGGAAAGATGATGAGGCCTGCCATGATGGCTACGAAGGTATCGAGAAAGCAGATGCGCGCCGCTTCGCCGGTCAAGGTGAAATCGTCAGACATGTAGCTGCCGAATATTTCAATGGACGCAAGGCCCAGAGACAAGGAGAAGAAAGCCTGATTCATCGCCGCTACGGCTACGTTTAAGAGGCCCGCTTCCGCTGCACGGTCCCAGTCGGGCCAGAGATAAAATTCCAGCCCCGGACCAGCGCCTTCCAGCATCACGCTATGGCCGGCCAGGACTATGATCAAAAGAAATAGGCAAAGCATCATCCATTTCGTGATACGTTCGAGACCCTCCTGCACGCCAAGACCGCAGACCAAGAACCCAAGCCCCACGGTGATGGCCAAGAAAATTCCCATTTCCATAGGATTTCCCAGCATGGCCCCAAAGACCGCGCCCACCTCAGTCATGCCGGCCGTAAATGTCCCATTCAAAAATTTCCACAAGTACGCCATCATCCAGCCGGACACAGTGGTGTAATACATCATAAGCAGATAGCAGCCCAAGATGCAGAACCAGCCATGGATGTGCCAAGACGCCCCCGGCTTCTCCAAGGTTTTGTAAGCCGCCACGGCGCTCTTCTTACTCCCACGGCCCACCGCCAGCTCCATGGTCATCACCGGGATGCCCATGAGCACCAGGAAGACCAAGTAAAAGAGCACAAAGACCGCGCCGCCATACTCGCCGGCGACATAAGGGAACTTCCAAACATTCCCGATGCCAATGGCGCAGCCGGCACTGACCAAAATAAATCCGAGACGGGATTTAAAATTATCACGTCCGTTCATTCCATTGCCTCCTAAAGAAATAATCTCTCCTATTGTACTCTTTATGAGGGAAATAGGGAATAGGGTTTAGTAATCGGTAGTCGGTGGTCGGTAGTCGGGGCGCACGTACCGTTCTCCCCACTACCGTGAACCGTTTACCGTATAACCGTTAACCGACTCCTTTAACGATAGCGAGAAATGGAACGGTAAACGGTTACACGGTGAGCGGATAACGGTAACGAGGAAGCAGGTACGCGCCGCTTTCCGATTTGCGAAAAATATTTTTCCATGCGGCACAAAAGACAATGCGTGTCCCATAAGCGTGATAGTCTTATAGCCAGAGGATCGGACCGCCAGTCTTGCATTTCCTTTCTTAACTCTCAACTCTCAAACACGATGTCTACCTGGCGGGACGATCCTCCTTTTTAGTGGGCTAGTAATTAGTGATCAGTGATTAGTGGTCAGGGGTCAATGATCAGTGATTAGTGATCACTGATTACTGAACCAATAGCGTAACGCATCGCTTATGACACCCTGATCACTGACCACTGATCACTGATCACTAAACCAATAGCGTAAAGCATCGCTTATGACACCCTGATCACTGACCACTGATCACTGATCACTAATCACTGATCACTAAACCAATAGCGTAAAGCAACGAGAGCTTGCGCCTCCCCTTTCTATCCTGTAGTATAAATAAAAAAGGAGGGCGTTATGGCATTAGAAAAGACGGAGATCATTCCGGTAGCGATACACATTGGCAAGGAGGGAGAGGTGTCTGTCACCATCGCCGAGGAAAATCATCGGCAGGTGATGGCTATGTTGGCGCAGATGTTCTGCGGCGCCTTCGACATCGCCGGCGAACACGACCAATTGGTCTGCGATACCCTGGCCGCCATGGCCCTCACCCGCGCCGGGTGGAAGGCGGAGAAGGACGCACGGACGTGGCAGTGAGGTTGGAGAGGAAAATGCTGGAGGTTTAGTGATTAGTGATCAGTGATTAGTAGTCAGTGTCAAGGCGCATTTGACGCCTGAGTCGTTTAGCATGATACCGCTATCAATGTATGCACCAACATCAGACGCGCCCTAATCACTGATCACTAAACCGACAGCGTAACGCATCGCTTATGACACCCTGATCACTGACCACTGATCACTGATCACTAAACCGATAGCATCAAAAGGAGATCTAATGGAAGAATTCATCATCAATAGCAAAGAGGCGGGTCGGCGGCTGGATCAGTTTCTTATGGAGAGGAAACGGTGGCCCCGCTCTTTTTTCATGAAAGCTTTGCGGACGAAGAAAATCAAAGTGAATGGCAAGAAAGAGGAAGCGGCCTACCATCTCGCAGCGGGCGACGTGGTCCGCTCCTTTGTGCTGGAGGCGAAGGAGGAAATCAAAAAGGTCGAGGTGCTCTACGAAGATGAAAATCTCTTGGCCGTGTATAAACCCGCCGGACTTCTGTCTCTTGACGTCACCGGCGAGACGAAGGACACCATGCACAGCCGCGTCTCCGCTTACGTGATGGGCCAAGGCGGCGCGGCCGTCTATCCGGTGCACCGATTGGATTTCAATACGTCGGGCATCCTCCTCTTCGCCAAAACAGAGCGCATCCGCGACCTTTTGATGCAGCTCATCAAGGATCGGAAAATAAAAAAATCCTATCTCGCTGTGGTGTCAGGGAAAGTGGAGCCGGGACATGGCACTTTGGAGAATCAGATTTTCAAAGACGCGAAGAAGAACCAAGTCTATGTGTCCGATGAGCCGGTGAAAGGATCGAAGACCGCCATCACGGAGTATGAGAGGAAGTCTTACCGCCAGGGACTCTCTCTCGTGAAATGCCATCTCATCACCGGCCGCACCCACCAGATCCGCGCCCAATTCGCCCACGCCGGCCACCCGCTCCTTGGCGACGACAAGTACGGCGTGAAGACGCTGAACCGTAGCTACAAAGAGAAGCGCCAGCTCCTCTGCGCCGTGGAGCTCACCTGCGACTTTGGAAACGAAGCCGGCCCCCTCTCCTACCTCGCCGGCACGACATGGAAGCTCCCCACTGTGGATTTTGTGAAGAAGTACTTTAAGTGATTAGTGATCAGTGATTAGTGATCAGTGATTAGTGATTAGTGATCAGTACGCGTTTCCCGGCGAAGTCATTTGTTATGATACCGCTATCGATTTAGTAATCGGTAGTCGGTGGTCAGTAGTCGGTTCGCACTTGGCGCTACTCAAACATATCGGTGTCACCTGTATGTTTGAGCAGCAGTCAAATGCGTCCTGATCACTGATCACTGATCACTGATCACTAAAACCGTACACTTTGTCTCCTTTATATGGTAACGCACAAGAAGGCTGAATTGATGATAGATTCAGCCTTTTTATTTATGGTAAGATGCAAATAGAACAAGTTGTTTCCAATCGCACAGACAATAAGATATAAGTGCGAGGATATAGAGAGTGTATGAAGGGGTATGAGGTGAGAATCATGGAGAACCTGTATGAGACGATCTGGGAAACCTGGGAGAATCACGCCGCAGAATTTCTGCTCTTCCTGTGGGGCGTAGGCATCTACAAACTGCCCGGCAGCGGCAATGAGCCTTTCGGCATGCAGTAAAGGAAATAAAAAATCCAAGCGATGATTGGGGAATCGTCGCTTGGATTTTTTTATTGGGAAATAGTGATCAGTGATCAGGGGGTCAGTGATCAGGGCGCGATTTCCTGCAGAGTCATTTGTTATGATGCCGCTTTCGATTTAGTAGTCGGTAGTTGGTTCGCACTTGACGCTACACAAACATATCGGTGTCACCGGTATGTATTCGCCGCAGTCAAATGCGTCCTGATCACTGTTCACTAATCACTGATCGCTAAATTCAACCGCCAAGATGCACCTAGCCGCCGGTAAGATGCAAAGCATAGCTTTTATGTAATCATAAATAATTTCAATTGGATACAGGTTATGTGTTTTCTTATAATGAAATCAAGTAATAAGAAGTGGTCAGGGGGAAGGGGGGGCAAGGGATGGCTCGGCGCATGAACCCGGAAGCGCTGTATAATGGCGAGTCAGTGCCTTTACCTGCTCCCCCACTACCGTGATCCGTTTACCGCATAACCGTTAACCGGCCCCTTTATGGATAGCGAGTCATGGAGCCGTATACTTTTCTGCGTAAGAGCTTATTGCGATGTGGCTCGCTACCGTCAGCATGCCGGTGAACGGTTATACGGTGAGCGGTTCACGGTAGTGGGGAAGCAGCCAAACGCGTCTCCCTATTTCAAAACTCGCGCCGCTATACGAATTGACGCGGCGCACCTCCACTCCTCACTCCTCACTCCTCACTTATTCCCCGAAAGGAGGCCGCCATGAATCATCAGGATTATTTAGAATACGAAGGCACGCGCCTCCTTTCTTATAGCCTTAGCACCTATAGCCGCGGCGCATGCGGAGAGCTCGCCGGCGATCTCCTGCGGGCACTGGAAAAAGATCACAAGGACGTTTCCGAGGAGGAAAGGGAGGCGCTCCTCTCGCTCTCTTGGGAATATGTGATCTTCCGTCTCTATGTGGCCTCCTCTGTCATTGGCGGATGGAAGGGCTGCTTTGGCTGCCAGCAAGCGATTCTTGCAGGCCTTCATGAGACGCTTGCCTCCATCCCCGAAGAGTTAAAGCTTCTGGCGCTGGAAAAGGAACTCTCCGGATCCTATCTGGTTATGGGAAATCATGTGCCCGCGCTCACGAAAGACCATGTGGAGGCCATGTTTGCGGCCTATAAAGAAATCGATACCGCCGCCACGCGCGAAGGAGCCAGTGACCGCCTCACCGTCTCCATTGCGAATTCCCTTTCCCTCATGGCAGAGGAAGTCTCCGCGCCTCTCTCGCCTTCTATGGTTCTCTATCTCACAGAGGAAACGAAAGCTTTCATGGACGCCCTCCGCCGCCGTCTCTCTGCGCTCACACCGGAGAAGCTCCATCAGAAGGCGCACAAGAAGACCGTGCTCCACACCTACGGCTCCGTCTTCAGCCGCGAGACCTATGAGCATCTCTATCCCTCCTTCACCGTGGCAGCCACCATGGCAGCGGGATTCCTCTTTATGTTTGCTTGAATTAGCGGTGAAAGCGCTTGAGATTTAGTGATCAGTGGTCAGTGATCAGTGATCAGGGCGCATTTGACAATAGCAAGAAATAGCGCTGCAACCGTTCGCAGAAAATTGAAAAAGCAGGTAAACAAGCCCTGACTACTGATCACTGATCACTGATCACTGATCACTAATTTCATCACACCAAAAATGGACTCCCGTTTTTTGGTGTCTTTTTTATTTCCCGAAGTGCTATAATAGCGAAAAGATTACATCTACAAGTAGGCAGGTATCCGCTGCCGATACCGCTTTTCTAGGCTAACCCCCGCCCTTCGGGCCCTCCCCCTTCCAAAGGAAGGGGGTTAGATAATAGAAAACGCGCCCTGATCACTGACCACTAATCACTGATCACTTCTCTCGAAAGGAGCCGCTATGAATACAGAAGCGTATTTGGAAAGTATGGGCATCACCCTGTGCCGGCGGGCTCTTTTTTCTTACACCACCGAGCCCCAGGGGAGCTTCGGGCTCCATGTGATTTTCCGCCGGTTCACGAAGGCGAAGAAGATCACCCTCTTTGAAGGAGAGAAGGAAGCCTGGAGCACTTTCCTTTCCGACTATATCGTCTTTCGCCTCTACGTGGCCAAGTATGTGCTGAAAGATTACGCCAAGGACTACAGCCCGCTCCTTCACATATTCAAGGGCATCCACAAGGTAGAGGCGCACTTCCCGGAATTTTTCCAAGAGGAATCAGACCCGGGTCGGGCTGTGGGCGACATGTCCTTCCTGCCCGACCATCTCGGTGAGCTTTACAGCACGGAGCGCATGGAGAGCTACTATGAAATATTTAATGGCATCGCCACTAAACTGGAAGCGAAACCGCTGGATCAAAATCGCAAGCTGAAGGAGCTCATCACTGCCGGGCTCTCGGAATTGGCGAAACGAAATCGCATTCCTCTCTACTCGCCGGTTTTCTATTTCTTCAGCCGGGAAACGTCCCTCTACGCCCAGTACCTTTCCAGTTTCTACAAAGGCCTCATCCCCGCGGAGTTTTACGAAGGCATGGCCGCCACGCCCTATCGGCCGTTGGAGAAGAAGGAGGACCCCTTCTACACCAGCTACCACCTGCCAGCCTTCATCGCCATCTTCGTGTCCGCGCTGCTCCTCATGGTGCTCTACGGCGCGCCGGGGCCGCTTAGGTAGTGGGGGGATGGCGCTATTACTCGAAAGTGAGGAGTGAGGAGTGAGGAGTGGAGGTGCGCCGCATCAAATTGGAAAGCGGCGCGAGTTTTGAAATGGGGAAACGCATTTAGCTACTTCCCCACTACCGTGAACCGCTCACCGTATAACCGTTAACCGTGTGTATAACCGGTAGC
>CAVEMF010000030.1:0-12732 GCA_963616715.1 Ruminococcus bromii
ACCACCTTCGGCATCGGCTACCAGTACCAGAAGGGCGATGACGTGAAGTCCAACCGCTGGAGCGCAAGCGTGAACTATCGATTCTGATGGTTTAGTGATCAGTGATCAGGGCGCGCCTTCCGCTATGTGACCTCCTTCCTCTGGAAGGAGGGAGACGGCCTTGGCCGCGGAGGTTGGTTCTGTTACGATACGGATCGAGACGAATGAAAAAGCAGAGATACTTTTTGTGAGTGTCTCTGCTTTTTTGTGCCTGAAAAGCGGCTTTGTGTTTTTCTAAATGACAAGCGGTACATGTGCTATGTTTTCTCATTCGCTTTTCATCACCAGTCATCCTGAGCGAAGCCGAAGGATCTATTCAGCAGTAGCGGTTTATTTGACCGCTGCCTCAGGTGAATTCCTTGTTTCCCACCAGCAATGAACGCGTAGTAAGCTTTTGAGGCAACTCTGTGTTTATACCGTTAGTGCTGGTGGATCCTTTGGCTACGCTCAGGATGACGAAACGGGTGTGGCGGTGGAGGTAGCGGGCTTGCTGCCTCTAGTGCGGATGGATCCTTCGGCTACGCTCAGGATGACGAGACGGGTGCGGCGGTGGAGGCAGCGGGCGTGCATAGGGCTAGAGCGGATGGATCCTTCGGCTACGCTCAGGATGACAGAGTGGGGGCGGAGTGTGGTTATACGGTAAGCGGTTCACGGTAGTGAGGAAGCAGGGCATCACCCGCCCTACGGGCACCCTCTTCAGGGAAGAGGGCTTGGACCAACCTCCACCGCGAAGCGGTTCCCCTCTTTCCAGAGGAAGGAGGTCAGTGCAGCGGGCTATTTCTCTAGCAGGAAATCATAGAGGTTCACATGGCTGAAGGTATCCTGGGAGAGGTCGATGGAGTCGGCGGTGATGAGTTGGTGTAAGTAGTATTCTCTTGGGATCATGATTTCGCCTCCTGTATTTTTTCTAGTACCAAACTGAAAACTTCCAAAATCAAAAAATTTTTCGAGTGGCAGTCGTAAAACTTTTTAATTTTGGAAGTTTTGGGGTTGGTAGTCGAAAAAAGAGAGACAATGAGACGATGAGATGATGAGACGATGAGAAGGGGATTGCTTGCTTCCTCATGAATGCGGAATAGATCCTTCGATTACGCTCAGGATGACAGCGTGGGGGCGGGGTGCGGTTATACGGTAAACGGTTCACGGTAGTGAGGAAGCAGGTCAATGCGCCCTGGCTACGAGGAATCACCCGCCATTCGGCCACCCTCTTTCGGAAAGAGGGCAAGCCAACCTCCACCGCGAAGCGGTCCCCCTCCTTCCCGGGGAAGGAGGTCATGGTAAGGAAGGCAAATAAAAAACCGGATGAAAGCCTTTGCAGGTTTTCATCCGGTTTTTCATTTCACGATTGTGTGATCTTATTTATTTCTTTCAGCGATTTCTGCGTCGTAGGATTTCTGGATACGGACGTAGTTTTCGCGACGGGCTTTGGCGTCTCTTTCGGTCTTCTGGAAGAGTTCTTCGGCTCTTTCGGGGAAGAGTTTGGCCAGAGAGGAGAAGCGGACTTCGCCCATCAGGTATTCGCGGAAGTTGCCTTTCGGTTCGCGGCTATCGAGGTGGAAGGGGTTCTTGCCGGCTTCCAGGAGCTGCGGGTTGTAGCGCCAGTTGCACCAGTAGCCGCATTCCACTGCCTTTTTCTCTTCTTCGGAGGATTTGCCCATGCCGGCTTTGAGGCCGTGGTTAATGCAGGGGGCGTAGGCGATGATGAGGGACGGGCCCGGGTAGGCTTCGGCTTCGCTGATGGCTTTGAAGGCCTGGTTCATATCAGCGCCGAGAGCGATCTGTGCTACGTAGATGTAGCCGTAGGAAACGGCGATCATGCCCAGGTCTTTCTTCTTGGTCTTCTTGCCGGAGGCAGCGAATTTCGCGATGGCTGCTGCCGGGGTGGACTTGGAGGACTGGCCGCCGGTATTGGAGTACACTTCGGTATCCAGGACGAGGACATTTACATCTTCGCCGGAAGCGAGGACCTGGTCCAGGCCGCCGAAGCCGATGTCGTAAGCCCAGCCGTCGCCGCCGAAGATCCACTGGGATTTCTTGACGAAGTGGTCTTTGAGAGCGAGGAGGTCAGCGTATTCGGGATGTGCGGAGACTGCAGCGGTGAGAGCGGCTTCGAGCTTGTCAGCCCGTGCGCGGGTGCCTTCGCCGATGTCCTTCTTAGCCATCCATTCTTCCATAGCTTCCTTGACTTCGCCTTCGGCAGCGGGGAGGAGGACTTCCAGCTTCTCGGTGACGCGGCTTCTAAGCTTTGCTTCGCCCAGGTGCATGCCCAGGCCGTATTCGGCGTTGTCTTCGAAGAGGGAGTTTGCCCAAGCCGGGCCCTGGCCCTTGGCGTTCTTGGTGTATGGCATGGACGGAGCGGATGCGCCGTAGATGGAGGAGCAGCCGGTAGCATTGGAAATCATCATACGATCGCCGAAGAGGCGGGTGACCATATTGATGTATGGGGTCTCGCCGCAGCCGGCGCAGGCACCGGAGAATTCGAAGTAGGTCGGTTCGAACATGGCGTTACGAAGATTTCCTTTGCCCATCGGATTTTCGCGGGCCGGCAGGCTCTTCGCGTAGTCCCACAGGTTCTGCTTCGGCAGTTCTGTCTCAGCGGGCTGCATGACGAGGGCTTTCTTCGGAGCCGGGCAGGTGTTCACGCAGATGCCGCAGCCGTAGCAGTCTTCCGGATCCACTACGATGCGGTATTTCATACCTTTCACAGGGCCGCGGAAATCTTTCACGATGAAGCCTTCCGGAGCATTCGCTGCTTCGTCTTCGGAAACCAGGAAGGGGCGAATGGCTGCATGGGGGCAGACCACGCCGCACTGGTTACAGCCGATGCAGTTTTCCGGGATCCATTCAGGGATGGAAATCGCAGCGGAGGGGCGTTCGTACTGGGAGGTGCCGGACGGGAAGGTGCCGTCTTCGATGCCTTTGAAGGTGGAAACCGGCAGGTCGTCGCCTTCCTGGCGGTTCATCACGTCGCAGACGTCGCGGATGAAGTCCGGACGAGCCACGCGGGCGATGGAGCCGCCGGTGGTAGCGTGTTCCCATTCCGCCGGGACTTCCACTTCCACGATACCGGTCATGCCGGCATCGACGGCTGCGTTATTCATGTCCACGATGTCCTGGCCTTTTTTGCCGTAGGATTTTTCGTTGGAGTCTTTCAGATATTTCACTGCATCTGCATCGGGAATGATGTGAGTCAGATGGAAGAAAGCGGACTGCATGATCATATTGATGCGGCCGCCGAGACCGATGTTCTTGGCGATTTCAAAGGCATCGATGATGTAGAATTTCGCCTTGAGAGCAGCGAGCTTTCTCTTCATAGCTGCCGGGAGTACGTGGTCTAAGTCTTCCTTTCTCCATGGGGAGTTCAGGAGGAAGATGCCGCCGGGCTTGAAGCCGCGGAGCAGGTCGTATTTATAGATGTAGGACGGGCGGTGGCAGGCGATGTAGTCTGCGCGGCGGATCAGGTAAGGCTTCCGGATCGGGTCTTCGCCGAAGCGGAGGTGAGAAATGGTGACGCCGCCGGATTTCTTGGAGTCATAAGCGAAGTAGCCCTGGGCGTACATGTCTGTGTGGTCGCCGATGATCTTGATGGCGCTCTTATTCGCACCGACCGTGCCGTCGGAGCCAAAGCCCCAGAACTTGCAGGAAACCAATTTCGATGGGATTTCCGGTACCGGCACCGGAGCCAGGGACAGGTTTGTCACGTCGTCTTTGATGGACAGGGTGAAATTGTGACGCGGATTTTCAGCCTTCAGATGTTCATAGACAGCCATGATATCTTCCGGAATCACGTCCTTGGAGCCCAAGCCGTAGCGGCCGCCGCAAACTTTGATGGCACGGCCGGAGGACATGATGGCAGACACCACGTCGAGATACAGCGGTTCGCCGATGGCGCCCGGTTCGCGGGTGCGGTCGAGGACGGCGATCTTCTTCACGGTAGCGGGGATCTGGTCCAGGAAATGTTTCACAGAGAACGGACGATAGAGGTGGACATTCAGGATACCGACCTTTTCGCCGTGCGCATTGAGGGCGTCAGCTACGTCCTTGCAGATGTCGGTGACAGAGCCGATAGCGATGATCACGCGGTCAGCGTCGGCAGCGCCGTAGTAGTCGAAGAGGTGGTAGCTTCTGCCGGTGATCTTGGAAATCTCATCCATGTATCCCTGCACGATGTCCGGGAGCGCATTGTAGAAAGGATTCGATGCTTCGCAATGCTGGAAATACACGTCCGGGTTTTCTGCAGTGCCGCGGATGACCGGATGATTCGGGTCCAGAGCCCGAGCGCGGAATTCGGCGAGAGCCTTCTGGTCGATGAGGGGCGCCAGTTCGTCGTACTCCATGACCTCCACCTTCTGGATTTCATGGCTGGTGCGGAAGCCGTCGAAGAAATTGATGAAAGGCACGCGGCCCTTGATAGCAGCGAGATGAGCCACGCCTGCGAGGTCCATGATTTCCTGGGCATTCGCTTCAGCGAGCATAGCGCAGCCGGTGGCACGAGCACTCATGACGTCCTGGTGATCGCCGAAGATGGAGAGCGCGTGATTTGCAAGCGCGCGGGCAGCGATGTGGAAAACGCCCGGGAGCAGTTCGCCGGCTACCTTGTACATGTTTGGCACCATGAGGAGCATACCCTGTGATGCGGTGTAGGTGGTGGTCAGTGCCCCGCTCTGCAAAGAGCCGTGGAACGCGCCGGCAGCACCGCCTTCGGCCTGCATTTCGACGACGTGTACGGTGTCACCGAAAATATTCTTCTTGCCGTGGGCAGACCATTCATCCACTTCTTCCGCCATGGGGGAGGAAGGGGTGATCGGATAAATCGCAGCTACTTCTGTGAAGGCGTAGGAAATATACGCAGCAGCTGTATTGCCATCCATAGTTTTTACATTTCTCACAGATCAACACTCCTTTTCTACAAAAGCATTTCTTTTGGAGAATTACAAGGGAAACACATGTATCTATCACTTAAATGCATCATTCCCTTGCAAGATACCTGAAAATTGAGTACAATGAACGTATGAGAAATTTGCATAGATAGTTGAAAATCTTTCTATACAACTCATAAGCTCAAACATTCTCAGGGCATCTATGGTAGATACATATCTATTATAGAATAAAGTATCTCATAGCACAATTGGAAATAAGAGAATGGGAGTGGGGAAAGGGGAGGCGGAGATTGGTCACGAAAGTTAGGAGTTAGGAGTGAGGAGTGAAGGTGCGCCGCACAATTCATAAAGCGGCGCGAGTTTTTGAAATAGGGAATCGCGTTTGCCTCTCTCCCCACTACCGTGAACCGTTTACCGTATAACCGTTTACCGTGCATACTGCCGGTAGCGAGCCGTGCTGCAATAAGCTCTTGCGTAGAAGGTGCATCGTATCACGACTCGCTATCGGTAAAAGCGCCGGTGAACGGTTATACGGTAAGCGGATAACGGTAGTGGGGAGAGAGGAAAATGCGTTGACTTTTCAAAATGGCGGCGCTTCTTAACTTGTGCGCCGCACTACCACTCCTCACTCCTCACCCCTCACCCCTAATTCCTCACTGCAGCAAATTGCGCATAAGCCCCGACTACCGACTACCGACCACCGACTACTTATCTCCGACCACCGACTACCGACCCACTATTTGTATTTCATAAAAAATCACAGGAGGCACCCTTATGGACTATCGTCATCTGAAATATTTCATGGAAGTGGCAGAGCAGAAAAGCTTCAGCAAAGCAGCGCGGAACCTTCATATTTCCCAGTCTGCCATCAGCCGCATGATCAAGTCCCTCGAAGACGAACTGGGTGTCACCCTCTTCATCCGCAACGCCAAGACCGTAGAAATCACATCCCCCGGCACCATCTTCCTGAACTACGCCAAGCGCTGCCTCTTCGTCTTCGAACATTTGAAATCCGACTTCGAAAACGAATTCAACTTGAAGCAAGACACCATCGAGATCGGCCTGCCGCCCATCACCGACGCCCACGTCTTCGCCAAACTACTGGGCGAATTCAAAAAGAACTACCCCCAGATCGCCATCAAACTCTACGAACACGGCTCCAAAGTCATCGAGACCTCCGTGCAAGAAGGCATCATCGACGTGGGCATCATCTGCACCATCCCAAACCAGGACTTCGAATCCTTCTTCCTCTCCGAAGACGAGATGTGCGTCGTCATGCCTAAGGGCTACCCCCTGGAAGAACACAAGACCGTCCCCATGAAGCTTCTGGCTGACTACCCCCTGGTCCTCTACCGCGACGACTTCAACCTCCACGACGACATCCTCTCCAACTGCCAGAAAATCGGATTCACGCCGAAAATCGTATTCGAGACCAGCCAGAGAGAACTCATGCTCCAGACCGTAGCCAGTGGCCTGGGCGTGGCCATCCTCCCCTCCCGCCTGTGCCCCTCCAATAGCGAAGACAGCAAAGTCGTCACCCGCGTCATGACCGAACCACGCATGACCCACCACCTCTACGCCATCTGGAAAAAAGGCCGCTTCCTCTCCCGCGCCGCCCGCCTGTGGATCGAATTCACCAAAGACCACCTCACACTTCTGAACAACAATCGTAAATTGGACGACGAAATGAGGAAATAAGATTTCCATGACTTGGAAAGAAAAAATCAAGTGGCCCGATAGGAAATACCTCTACCTCACCATCCTAGCCCTCGTGGCCATGGTCAGCTATCAACAAAGCCTCATCGCCGACCTCCAAGAACGCATGATGAACGTAGAAGCCTCCCGCTACGACGACCAGCTAAACGACATCCGCTACGAAGCCGAGCTGGCGCTACGCCAAAACGAAGAACAACAGAAAGACATTTACCTCCTGCAGAAACACAGCGCCGACCACGACTTCCGCATCATGGAAATGGAGTGGGATAATAGCGACCGGTAATCATGTCTTCTTTGGGAAGAAGGTGCCCGCAGGGCGGATGATGGTTGGTGAGTAATTAGTAATCAGGACGCGACTGACTGCGTCCTCACTACCGTGAACCGTTTACCGTATAACCGCAATCTGCCTTCGCCTCGTCATCCTGAGCGAAGTCGAAGGATCTACCTAGCATTAACCGTATTCATGCCTGCTGTCTCTATCGTCTCGCGTTTCTTCGCAGCATTTCATTGAAAGTTTTTTGAAAATATTTTGCGGCAAAACAAAAATGTAAAAGCCCCGCTGATGTCCGGCGGAGCTTTTTATTTTTCTGAATATAATATTGTGCAAGAGGTACTTGCACAATATTATAATGGGTCCCTTGTCAAGACCACGATTTTAATTTTTTGCGCGCCCCTTGGCATGTTAACCTAATGAGCAAAAGCGTTAGAAGCGTGACGGGACTGGGGTTGTTTAGCCAGTCCTCATACTCATCGATTTATTTCCATGGAAGTAAGACCAAGGGTGTCCCCGGCCGTAGCCTTATGCAGCAAAGATACCGTAATAAATTGCATTAGGATTCTTGTACTCCACCACATCATGTGGTCGGTCACAATTCTGGGGCATACATCATTAATTAGCTTGCGAAACTCTTTTGGGGGAATGGTACTCATTGGGAAAAATCTGTTCGTTTTTTGACCCTGGAATATTGCTCAGGTATGGCACTATCAGCCCAGCGGCTCTTTCTATTCATGTTCTGGCGGATTTGAAGCTCTTTGAGTAATGTTTTGTGTTCAGTGTTTCCCTAGTGAATTGACAGATTGGTTTTGTGTTGTCAATTGCGGAAATGCCGTGTGCTGTCACTGCCTCTCGAAGTCGGTGGTGTACTCTTTGTCTTACGTATAATTCGCAACCTCCTGTATGATTTAATTATGCCATAAGTACGTGCTTAACATCCAAGAGCCTGGCAACATTCTGAATAGTAGCTTCACTTATAGCTGGTTCATTATTCACTTTCATTGTAAGGTAAAAAAGCGGTGACGGCAAGAAGGGGATTATTCGATTGAGTAATAAAAAAATCCGCTGAGGTTTCAGCGGATTTTTTTCTGTAAATAAAATGGTCGGAGCAGCAGGATTTGAACCTGCGACCCCTTGGTCCCGAACCAAGTGCGCTACCAAACTGCGCTATGCCCCGACAATGTAAACAAGTATACCACTTGCAAGGCTTTCTGTCAATGGGCTTTGGTAGTGCGAGTTACGGGCTACTTCTTGCGCCTGGAATACCGAACCCATATAATAAATCCATATAAAGGAGGGCGGATGTATGAAAGAAAATGAGAAGGTGTATTTTCCGTATTTTGATGAGGATGGAAAATACTATTTATATCCCGAGCTATTTATTTTGCGAAACGAGGGCGCACTTCGGGTATTGGAGATTTTGGATGCGCAAGGGAAGAAGCCTTCGGAGGCGGCGTATCTTGATTTGATGGAGCCTCCTATGGTGTATATCGACGAGGCAGTGCCGGCGAATTCTCCTGAAGTATCGGCGAAGCAACAGCGTCTTATGAGGCTTTGCCAAAAATTTGACTTGCCTATTTATTATGGAAAGGGATTCGCCTATCGGCACGCTGCGCATATGTTACTTGATTTTGCTGTGGCCGGTGTGGACGCTGATGTGCTGATGGTTGGCGGCGAAGGAAATATGGGCAAGGGCTTTTGCTTTTCACCGGAGGACATGGCTGAGCTGCTGTCGTCAGAGGATTTGAGATGTCCTCTGGAGCCTGGGCTGATACGAAAACTGAGGCTGGTGGGCTGCCTTCGTGATGGTGTAGATGTGAGGGATGCGGCTAAAGGGCTGTTGGAAGAGCTGAAGGGGAAGATAGAAGAAAAAGAATCCCTTAGCATCAAAGCGGAAGAAAAATTGGCCTTTGGAAATAGAGAAGATTGCCATTTCTGGAATGAAGAAGAAAGGGTACTTTGCGGCATGATGCAAAAGCTTTCTATCCGGACGGTCTTTTTCGGTGATTCTTGCTTTAGGGATAAGTTGCCGGATTTCACTTTTGATTTGTCCAAGGTAGAGCCTTCCATTGACATAGGAAATGGGAAGGTGACGAAGAAGCTTGCGCCGCAGCGGGTGGACGCCGTATGGATCGGCGGGGCTTACGGCGGCACTATGCGGGCCATCGAGCTCACGGCGAAGGCGCTCGCGGGAAAGAAGGTGGCGCCGGGCGTACGGCTCTCGGTGTCTCCTTGCACCGCCGATGTCTATGCGATGGCAGCGGACCGGGGATACCTCGCCGATATCATGGAGGCCGGCGGGCTGGTGCTGAATCAGTGCGCTTCGCCAAAGGACCAGGCGCGCATCGGCGAGGATGAGCTCATGGTGTCCAATGATTTCCATAATGAAGAGGGCTATGCCGGCGGGACAATTTATCTTGCTTCCACGTACAAAGCCATCGAGGCGGCGCTGACGGGTTGGATTTCTTTGGGCACTTCGAAAGTGCCGAAGGAAGAGAAGAAAGCGACTAAGGAAATGAGACACACAGAAAAGTCGCAGCCTAAGGAAATAGAGAGCGCCACCGCGCCGGTGGCTTTGACGGGACGGGTGTGGAAATTTGGTGACGACATCGATACGGATATCATCATGCCCACGCAGCACCTCTCCTATGCTGATTGGGAGGAAGTGAAGCGGCACATGTTTGAACCTTTGCGGCCGGACCTGGCGGCGCAGATCCGCGAGGGAGATATCATCGTGGCAGGAAATAATTTCGGCTGCGGCTCGTCTCGCGAGCAGGCGGCGGAGGTCATCGCGACGTCGGGCATTCGCTGCATCATCGCGAAGTCTTTCGCTCGCATTTTCTTCCGCAATGCCATCAATAACGGCGTCCTCCTCATCGAGTGCCCGGACCTTCCGGACCACATAGAGGAAGGCGACACGGTGGAGGTGGTGATGGGGAGTCATATTTCTCACAAAGGAAAGACCTACCCCATCCCGAAGATGCCGGAGAACCTGGCGCGGCTCATCCTGGCGGGGGGACTGGTGAAGAGTGTCGTTGGGAGGGTTAGTGATCAGTGATCAGTACTTAGTGATCAGGGTGCATTTGGCTTTCGTGTAAGCATTGAGCGTTAAACTGATTGCGGTTTCGCCGCTAATGGGACAACAGCTAAATGCGCCCTAATCACTGATCACTGACCACTAATCACTAAACCACTAGCGTAAAAAGGAATTACTATGGGACATACGATTGCTGAAAAAATTTTGATGAGAGCCACGGGGAGCGGGGATTTGCATCCCGGGGACCTCGTGGTGGTGGAGCCGGACTTTGCGGTGTGCCACGACATATATACAGAAAAATTATATAAACGATTGGAAGAGATGGGCTTTGACCGGGTGAAATATCCGGAGCGCCTGGTGATTTTCCATGACCATCTGAATCCGGCGTGCCTGCCTTCGGACCCGCGGAGTCTTTCCTATGGCTACAAGTTGTGTGAGAAATATGGGATCCAAGATTTCCATGCCACCGGCGGCATTTGCCACCAGCTCATTCCCGAGCTGGGATACGCAAGGCCCGGGCGGATCATCCTTTGCACTGACTCCCACACCACCACTTATGGCGCGGTGGGCTGCTTCTCGACGGGCATCGGCTACACGGAAATGGCCTACCTTTGGGGAACGGGGCAGATTTGGCTCCGGGTGCCGGCATCGATCAAGGTAGAAATCAATGGCAAGCTTCCGCCTCATGTGTATGCGAAGGATATCATTCTTCGCGTCCTGGGCGATCTCAAAGCGGCCGGCGGCACATACCGCTCGCTGGAATTTTGCGGCTCGACTATCGAAGACCTTTCCGTCGATGGTCGCCTCACCATGGCAAACATGGCGGTGGAGTGCGGCGCGAAGGCCGGGCTATTTCCGGCGGACGAAAAGACAGCGCTCTATTGCAAAGAGCAGCTGGCAGATATTTCCTGGGTGCGCGCTGACAAAGAGGCGGTCTATGACAAAGTGCTGACCTATCGCGCCGAGGACTTAGAGCCGGTGGTGGCCTGCCCGCCTTACGTGGATAACATCAAGCCGCTTCGCGAAGTCTTGGGCACAAAGATCACCCAGGTGTGCATCGGTTCTTGTACCAATGGACGGCTGGAGGATTTGGAAATCGCGGCCCGCATCCTTCGGGGACATAGGGTCTCTCCCTATGTGCGGCTGGTGGTGACGCCGGCGTCGAACGCGATCATGGAAGAGGCCATGCGCCGCGGCTATATCCAGGACCTGGTCCGCGCCGGTGCTATGGTGACGCCGCCGTATTGCTCCTTCTGCGAAGGCCGCACCATGGCCCTCATGGGAGACGGCGAAGTCATGCTGGGCACCAACAATAGAAACTTCCTGGGCCGCTTCGGTTCGCCCAAAGCCAAGGCTTACCTATCCAGCCCCGCCGTAGCCGCCGCCTCGGCGATTGAGGGGGAGATAGCGGAGCCGTAGATAAGCGGTGATGGGGGCTAATGGTTTAGTAGTCAGTGATCAGTAATCAGGGCGTGATTGGCGTTAGTGCTAATTGCGTTCTGACCACTGATGGCTGATTACTAAAACGATAGCGTTAATCATCGAGGTCTGGCGTCCTAATCACTGACCACTGATAGCGGATCACTAAAACGATAGCGTTACTCATAGAGGCTTGGCGTCCTGAGCGCTGACCACCGATTGCTGATCACTAAAACGATGGCGTTAATCATCGAGGCTTGGTGCCTTGATCACTGACCACTGATGGCGGATCATTAAAACGATAGCGTTAATCATCGAGACTTGGCGTCCTGATCACTGACCACTGATGGCGGATCATTAAAACGATAGCGTTACTCATAGAGGCTTGGCGTCCTGATCACTGACCACTGATGGCGGATCACTAAAACGATAGCGTTACTCATAGAGGCTTGGCGTCCTGATCACTGACCACTGATCACTGATCACTAAATCCGATAGCGTAAAAACGCGCCAACTTCCCCTAGCCAATCCCCCCCTCCCTTGCTATAATGAGAAAAATGTATTCATGAGGGAGGTATCTATGTCACAAAGTGCTATGCAAGAGATCACTTGCCCCCGGTGCGGGAAGACGACGTCTTTCCTGGTGTGGGACAGCATCAATACGGTAGAGCAGCCGGAGATGAAGGAGAAGGTCAGAAATGATGAAGCCTTTCGTTTCCATTGTCCGGAGTGCGGCGCGTCGGCGCTTTTGAATTACAATTTCCTATACCACCAGCAGGAGGATCAGGTGCTGATCTATGTCAGCGCTGACGGCTCCGATGCGTCGCAGATGGAAACGCTCTTGGGCGATCGGGCGGCGGCCTTTACGGGCTATAAGAAGCGCATCGTCCGGTCTTACAATGATTTCAAGGAAAAGCTTTTGATCCTCGACGCCGGCTTTGATGATCGCATCGTGGAAATCATCAAGAGCTCCGTGTGGGACCATGTGGAAGCCCGGTACAAGGACCAGGGGATCGACGAAATCTATTTTGCTACCAATGAAGATGGAGCCCACGGATTTATTTTCCGCAAAGCCGGCCACATGATAGCGTCCATGGAATTTGACGAAGCGCTGTACCATGCCATTTATGACAGCGCCATTGACCGCTTAGACGCGGCTACGAAAAATGATCTCTACATCGACCGCGCTTGGGCAAAGGACATCGTCGAGCGCATGGGATGAAAAGGTTGAAAGGATGCTGCTTGAGTGACAAATAGTGCGCGAAAGTTTTTCTGAATGGGTTCAGGGTTCAGGGGTCTGGGGGCAAAAAAGGGGGGGCGCCGCACAAATTATAAAGCGGCGCATATATAAGGGCGAAGCCCACCGC
>CAVEMF010000031.1:0-12207 GCA_963616715.1 Ruminococcus bromii
GTAGAAACATTGTCCGAGGCTTTTGTGTCGGCATCGCTGCTCGGAGTGGCGGCCCCCTTCTTTTTGGCAGCCTCTTCAGCGGCTTTTTTCTTGGCCGCTTCTTCGGCTGCTTTCTTAGCGGCTTCTTCTGCGCGGCGCTGTTTCTCAGCGGCGGTCAGGTAGATGGGATAGATGGGCTTGGGAGAAATCTTGGCGTCGATTTCAAAGAGCCTATCCCAAGGGAAGGCGGCGGAGATGGTAGCGGGGTTCAGGTTCAATTTCTTCTTTGCAAATTCCTGCAGCTCGGCGATCATTTCTTCTTTGATTTCTGCATTGGGGCGAGTGAGCCGATCAAGCTCCATGCGACGACTGATGTTTTTGCGCACATTGGCCTGGTAGGCCCAGTTGTCGATGTATTGCTCGGTCAGCATATCGCGGCGATCGGCTTCGCTCATTTCCGGCGCAAGGATCGCTTGGGCGATGGCGTAGCCGATGGTATTGGAGGCGGTGTTCCAACCGTTGTAAGCGGTGACTCGGTAGAGGAGGTCGTCCTTTTTGAGCAGGTTCATCAGCGTGTTATCCGAACCATTGGCGAAGTATACATCTACCATCGAGACGGGGATGCCTCTTTCGATGACGGATTTTACTCGGTTCATGAAATCGGTGGTACTGGGCTTCACCATGCCGTAGTTGCTGAACTGCCCCGATTCGCCGGTGGAGGCGAGAGGCGTATTGATAGCCAGGACGATGTCCGGCGTATCCTTTTTGCTCATGACGCCGCCGACGGCTGCGATATGCTCTGCGATGGTCTTACCGATGGGTTGGCTTTCATAGCTTGGCACCGTGTCCTCGGCGCGGCCCAAGGGGTAGATGGAAGCAAAGGTGGGCTTCAGATGATTGGAGTCGTTGTGATAGCGGGCGATGAGGAGAAGCGCCAGTTGGTCGGCGCCGGGGAAGGAGCCGTAAACTTTGGGAGAAAGTTTCTTGCTGTCTTTTCCCAGATACCGCGCTTCCATGGCGGACTGGGAGTTTTTGCTATTGTCATCATGGCCTTCGCAGAAATAGGTGAAGACGCCATTCTTTGTGTCCTGCAATAGGATGCGATTGATGGCATTGTTCTTCGTGCGGCGCTTGAACCAGTCTTGCAGGTATTCGGTGGGAATTGTGAGCTTCAAGGAGAGAAGCTCAGCGGCTTCTTCATCGGTCAGCGTGCCGGCGTCCTGCTTATCTTGGAGTCCGGAAAGCTTGTAGAGCGCGTTGCCGTAGCTTGCATAGTAGTAGGGCTCTACGCCGCTATTGGAGGCGTAGGGGGTACGCATGATGGTGCCGAAGGCATAGATAGGAAGCTTCGGATGGGTTTGGTGAAGTCTGCGGATCCGATTTTCCCTTGACATGAGGACATCCAAGGATTCGTTATGCTTCCTTGAATCCACCAAGCCGCCGTAGATCAGTGTGTCTGTGGAGAGGATGGCGGCGTCGGCACTGGAAATATTCTGCTCCACCCAGCGCCATACCTGCTCGGGGCTTCCTTGGTAGTGCTTGCCGGATAGGTAGGCTTTCGGCGGAGTGAGTACCGTGTAGCCCGCTTTTTCCGCCGTAGCGACGGTATAGGAAAGACTGACCGGTCTATCATCCTGGGGGACGAGAAGAAGTGTCTTCGCATCGGCTGAGAGAAGTCCTCCGGCCAAAAGGAGAGACGCTGCCAAGAGAGAAAGTTTTTTATGGAAATGCAAAATGAAAAGCCTCCGTTTGCTAAAGGAATAAGGAATAAGGCGCGCTTTCTGCTAACAGGAAAATGCGCCTGACTACTAATTACTGATCACTGATCACTAAACTTCATCGCTGTTAAATCCTAAATGTGGTAATATTATAGCATGATTTTCTAAAAAAGTGCGATTTCAATTTGGGATGTATATAAGGAGAGCAGAATGGCTAAATATAAATTTGACGACTTGGTGAAAGCAGCGGGGAATGGGGAAGGCATCTATGACGCGCTGATGAAAAAGAAAATTTCCGAGGAAGAGGCGGTGAAGGAAATTCTTACCTCTTCTTTCCGTTACTCCATCACTGACGGCTACCTGGTGGAGAAGGGCGGACAATTTGATTACGCTTTTGATTTTGCCAAAGCTTCCTGGCAGCGGTCTGATTGGCGAAGCGGCGTGCCTGTGAAGAAGGAAGGGGTGCTCCCGATTTCCTTGATGGAAATGTTTGCCAAAGCAGTGGCTTTCCTTTATGATTTGCCGCAGAAGCAATTTGTCACAGATACCAAGTCCACAGCCATCCAAACCAACGCCTATGAAAGAGAGAAATATGGTCCCATCAAGCGGCTGACGCGCGCCGAGCTTCGGATGGGGGATAAATTTTTCCGCTGGGTGGTGGAAGAGGATGAGGACCGTCCTTTCTTGGAGTTGAACGAAGCCTTCGCACCTCTTCGGAAATATGTGGATCGGGAATGCCGGTAGACCGAAGGCGTGGAATGTTGTAGAATAGGTAAACAGTAGCAAGAAAGTAGGGATAAGGGATAAGGGATAGGGGATAAGGCATTTCCTGATGTAGGAAATATATCCGGTTTCATAAAAAAGCGGCGCTTTTGATTCGTGCGCCGCACCGCCACTCCTCACTCCTCATTCCTCACTCCTCACTTCTTATAAAAGGAAGGAGATATTTCATGCACGAAGTGTTTGATTGGATTTATTCTATTGTGGTGGCTTTATTTTTGGCCATGATTATTCACATCTTTTTGTTTGTGCCTACCAAAGTGTCCGGGCAGTCCATGTATCCGACCTTGAACAACGGGCAGTATCTTATCGTTTCCAAGCTGGGCCATGTATTTAGAAATGCGCCGGATTATGGAGATATCGTGATCATCGATAGCCGCACCCACCGGGAGCGGTCCTGGATGGACGATTTGGAAGAACCGATGAAGAATTACATCGCCATTTTTGACCGTTCCAGCCAGGAGCACAATGTATGGGTGAAGCGTGTCATCGGTAAAGCAGGGGACAAGCTGGCTTTCCATGATGGCCATGTATATAGAAATGACCAGCAGCTGGACGAACCGTATATCAATGAGCCTATGGAGTTCTCTATGGACGGCACCTTTACTGTGCCGGAAGGGACTGTCTTCGTGATGGGGGACAATAGAAATCATAGCTCCGATAGCCGTTTCATTGGTCCGGTGCCTGTGGACCATGTACTGGGGACCGTAGTAATTCAGCTCTGATAATAAGAAGCAAAAAACGCAGCATTCCGTGGCTGCGTTTTTTTGATGCATAACATAATTCTATAGAGAATAGGCTTTCATTGCCTTTTATTGATACTTTGTTTATTTTTATTGACGAAATCTAATGGACGATTCAAAATAGAAAGAAAACACCGAGGTGTATAGAGGAGGCTTTATGGGAACTACAGCCTTTGGGCGAGAGGGCGAGACGGCCGCTCGGACCTACTTAGAGAAAAAAGGGTATCGCTTCATCGAGAGCAATTTCAAAAGAACCCATGGGGAAATCGATCTCATCATGGAGGATGGAGGCACGCTGGTCTTTGTGGAAGTGAAGAGCCGGACGAATCGGCGTTACGGCGAGCCGCGGGAGGCGGTGACGCCTATGAAGCAGCAGCACATCCGCTATACCGCCAAGGTTTACTTATATAGCAAGCGCCAGATGGAGCGTTCCGTGCGTTTTGATGTGGTGGAAGTGATGAAGATGCCCGATGGCACTTGGAAATTTCATCACATGAAGCACGCGTTTTGATAAGGAGGAAATCGTATGTATGCAGAAGTACAAGGCTCTACGACTTTTGGCCTCAATGGCCATGTCATCGGCGTAGAGGTGGATATCAGCAAGACATTTCCTTCTTTTGACATCGTAGGCCTTCCCACCACGGCAGTGAAGGAGTCGAAGGAGCGCGTGCACTCCGCCATTCGGAATTCCGGTTACCATTTCCCCATCGACAAGGTGACGGTAAATTTGGCGCCGGCAGATCTCAAGAAAGACGGTTCTGGCCTGGATCTTCCCATCGCGCTAGGGCTTTTGGCGGCCAGCGGTGATGTGCCGAAGGAAGTGCTCTCCGGTACGATTTTCATCGGCGAGCTATCGCTGAAAGGGGAAATCCGTCCGGTGCCCGGCATCCTTTCCATGGTGCTGGCCGGTCGTGAAGCAGGGGTCTCGAAATTCGTCATGGCGCCGGAGGTGACAGGCGAGGCGCTTCTTTGTGAAAATATCACAGTCTATGGTCCAAGAAATCTCAGGGAGCTGGTGGAATTTCTCACAGGCCGGGAATCCTTGGCGCCGGCGGTGCGCCATGAACCGGCTTCGAAGGTAATGAGCGATGTGGACTATGCAGAGGTGCAGGGGCAGATTCTCGCGAAGAAGGCCATGGAAATCGCCGCCGCCGGGGCGCACAATGTACTCATGACCGGGCCACCCGGCTCCGGCAAAACCATGCTGGCTCGCCGCATCACCACCATCCTGCCGCCGATGACCAGAGAGGAAGCGCTGGAGGTGACGAAGATTTATAGCGTCGCCGGCCTGTATAAAGCGGAAGACATCATGAGAGAGCGGCCTTTCCGAAGCCCGCACCATACCATTTCCATGGCGGGGCTCATCGGCGGTGGTACCATCCCGCGGCCCGGGGAAGTGACCTTGGCCCATCGGGGCGTGCTCTTCTTGGACGAGCTTCCGGAATTTCCTAGAAATGTGCTGGAAGTTTTGCGCCAGCCCTTGGAGGATCGGGAGGTCCACATTTCCCGAGTGAATGCAGCTTTCACATACCCTTCCGATTTCATTTTGATCGCGGCCATGAATCCTTGTCCTTGCGGTTACTTGGGTGACCCCGAGCGTCCTTGCACTTGCGGCGATGGGGAAATCCGGCGGTATAATCAGAAAATTTCCGGGCCTCTCCTGGACCGCATCGATCTTCATGTGTCCGTTATGCGGCCCAAGTACAGCGAGCTGACGGCTACCGTGCAGGGCGAGCCGTCAGCAGACATCGCCAAGCGCGTGGCGGCCGCCAGGGCTGTGCAGGCGGAGCGTTTAAAGAAATGGCACATGCAGAACAATGCCCAAATGGGCCATCGCCAGCTGAAGGAGACCTGCCACCTGGATCAAGATGGGGCGGACATGCTGCGGGTGGTTTTCGAAAAGCTCCACCTGTCGGCAAGAAGCTACGACCGCATCATCAAAGTGGCTCGCACCATTGCCGACCTCGCCGGCTCCGAGCAAATCCTCTCTGAGCACGTGGCCGAGGCGATCAGCTATAGAAATATGATACAGGGGAAATAGGGGGGATAGTGATTAGTGATCAGTGATCAGGGCGTGGGAGCTTTCAAGTCAGTTCTGTATTTATGCTGTTGTCTCCGATAGATCCTTCGCTACGCTCAGGATGACGGGATTGGTGAAATAGTCAGCAAGGAGGCTTAGGGCTATGGCGGTGTCCTTGCCCGCTGTCTCAAGCCTATATCACGTCCCGACCACTAAATCAATAGCGTATGTAGCACTATGTAAGACAGCAGTCAAACGCGTCCTGATCACTGATCACCAATCACTGATCACTAACCCACCATATTTCGCGTCAACAATTCCACCCTATATTATAAGAGTAGGAGTACACATATGGATATATACGCAGCAGCGCTTCCCGGATGTCCGCGGCTGGGGGCCAAGCATATGCGGGCTTTGATCGAATATTTCGAGACGGCGGAGGATGTGTGGAAGGCCAGCGATGAGGCGGTGCAGAAGTCCCATATATTAAGTGGGAAGACCGAGGCCGCTTTCCTGGACTACCGCAGAAAGACGGAGCTTTCTCAGGTAGAGGAAGTGATGTATCGTCTGGAAATCCGCTGCTGCAGTTGGGAGGATAGCGACTATCCTCCCCTTTTGGCGTCCACCGCGAATCCGCCGGCGGTTTTGTATTATAAAGGGGCTGTGCCGACTTGGGAGAAGACTGTAGCCATCGTGGGCTCCCGCAAGGCCACGGCTTACGGCATCGAGACGGCTTCGCAGCTCTCGCGGGGGCTTTCGGCCGCCGGCGTGACGGTGGTCAGTGGCGGCGCACGGGGCATCGACAGCGCGTCTCACAGCGGTGCCATGGAAGGCGGCACGCCTACGGTTGTGGTCTTGGCCTGCGGCCTCGATCGTGTGTATCCACCGGAAAATAAAATGTTATTTCAGAAAGTAGTAGCCACCGGCGGGACTTTGATTTCCGAATACCCACCCGGCACGCCGCCGCTGGGAAGGCAATTTCCTGCTAGAAATCGCATCATCGCGGGCATGAGCCGCGGCATTCTTGTGGTAGAGGCCGCCGCGCGGAGTGGATCGCTTATCACATCCGACTTCGCCTTGGAAGAAGGGCGAGACGTCTTCTCGGTGCCGGGGAGCATCTGGTTGCCTTCCTGCAAGGGGACGAATCAGCTCATCCGAAACGGTGCCATCTGCTGCACATCGGCGGAAGATATCCTCTCGGAGTACGGCTGGGAGGAAAAGGAAGAGAATTCTAATACAAAAGGTTTCCTGGAACAGTTGACACTGGAAGAGGAATTGGTGTATCGTTTCTGCTGTACAGATACAGAAGTGACCTCAGAGGACATCCTGCAGCAGTCCGGCCTGTCCGTCGTGAAAGTGACCATGCTCCTCTTGCAACTGCAGCTCAAGGGCTACATCAAAGAAGTGGGGAATGGGAGGTTCATCGTGCTGAGGCAGTAGAATGATTGGCGCTATCGGTTTAGTGATCAGTGATCAGTAGTCAGTGATTAGGACGCACTTTACTGAAACGAGCCGATGCATGCATGCCTTCTTTTGGAAGAAGGTAGCCGGTAGGGAGGCGTTGATCGGTTGAGTGCGAATGAGATGGTAGCCAAACGCGCCCTGATCACTAATCACTAATCACTGATCACTAAATCCCACCGTTTAAAACACCCAAATTTTGGAGGAACAACATTGCCTATCACCAGAACAATTACTATAGAGAAAAAGACCCGCCGCGCGGAGAAACCATTTAAAAGAAAACCGAAGGCCAATGGCAAGCACTTGGTGGTGGTGGAGTCCCCGGCCAAGGCGAAGACCATCGAGCGCATCTTGGGGCCAAATTATAAAGTCATGGCGTCCATGGGCCATCTGCGTGACCTGCCGAAGCGCACCTTGGGCGTAGAAATCGACAATGGCTTTGCACCGGAGTATGTGAATTCCACCGAGCGAGCGACGGTCATCAAAGATTTGCAGAAGGCAGCGAATCAGTGCCAAGACATCCTTCTGGCAACGGACCCTGATCGCGAAGGCGAAGCGATTTCCTGGCACCTCTCTAAGCTTCTCGATGTGAATCCGGAGGACAATGTGCGCATTGCCTTCCACGAAATCACACCGCCGGCGATCCGTGAGGCCATCGCGCACCCCGAGCCCATCGATCTCAATCGCGTAGACGCCCAGCAGGCCCGCCGCGTGCTGGACCGTCTGGTGGGCTACAAGCTCTCTCCTTGGCTTTGGCGCCAGGTGTACCGGGGCCTTTCTGCCGGCCGCGTGCAGTCGGTGGCGACCCGCCTTATCTGCGAAAGAGAAGAAGAAATCCGTGCCTTCAAGGCTGAAGAGTATTGGACGGTGGAAGCGCTGTATCGCACCGAGAAGGGTGACCTTTTCAAAGCAAAGCTGAGCCAGATCCAGGGCGCGGATGCCGAGCTTCATAACCAGGCCGAAGCCGATGCCGCGGTTGCCGGGATTTCCGGGAAGGAAGCGGAAATCATTTCTGTCACCAAGTCCCGCAAGCAGAGAAAGACGAAGCCGCCTTACACCACCTCCACCATGCAGCAGGATGCGGTGAATAAACTCAATTTCAGCTCCAAGAAAACCATGATGCTGGCCCAGAACCTTTACGAAGGCGTGGAAATCCCTGAGGTGGGCCACGTGGGGCTTATCACTTACATGCGTACCGACTCCACTCGTATTTCTGATGAAATGATCAAGCTGGTGCGCCCCTATATCGAGTCGGTCTACGGCAGCGAATACCTGCCACCCAAGCCGAATGTCTTCAGCAAGGCGAAGGACTCCCAGGATGCCCACGAAGCCATCCGTCCCACGAATTTGCAATTCCCGCCGTCGGCTCTGACCCACGTGCTTTCCCGCGACCAGATGCGGCTCTACACCCTCATTTGGAATCGCTTCATTGCTTCCCAGATGGCACCGCAGATCCAGCAGAGCACCACCGCCTCCATCCAGTGCGGTGACTATCTCCTGAAGGCCACCGGCGTCCATGTGCTTTTCCCGGGCTTCACGATCCTTTCGATTTCCTCCAAGAAAAAAGACGAGGAAGAAAATTTCCTGCCGCCGCTTCGAAAAGGCCAAATGGTGATGAACGAGAAGGCTGAGGGCGAGCAGCACTTCACCGCGCCGCCAGCCCGCTACACCGAAGCCAGCCTCATCAAGACCCTTGAAGAAAAAGGCATCGGCCGCCCGTCCACCTACGCGCCCATTTTGGATACCATCCAGAAGCGCCGCTATGTGACCAAAGACGGCAAGCAATTCGTTCCCACCGACATCGGCTTCAAAGTGACAGACCTTTTGAAGAAATATTTCGAAGGTATCATCAATGTAGGTTTCACTGCGAACTTGGAAACTTGGCTCGATAAAATCGCCGAAGGCAAAGCTACCTACCAGAAAGTCATGGGCGGCTTTTATGATGTATTCTCCAAAGAGCTCTCCGAAGCCAATGTGGAAGCGGAAAAAGACAAGAAGGAAAATCAGGAAGTGTCTGACGTGGCCTGTGAGAAATGCGGCGCCAAGATGATCGTGAAGATCGGTCGCTACGGGAAATATCTGGCCTGCCCGAACTATCCGGACTGCAAGAATATCAAGCCATATAGCTTGGCCGAAGGTCCCGAAGAAGTGTCCGACGTGAAATGCGACAACTGCGGCACCCTCATGGTCTATCGCCAGGGCCCTTATGGTCGCTATCTGAAATGCCCTTCTTGCAATGCGAATAAATCCATCGTCATCGATACCGGCATCGTGTGCCCGAAATGCCACGAAGGCCATATGGTACAGCGGAGAAGCAAGCGCGGCCGCGTCTTCTACGGCTGCAATGCCTATCCCAAGTGCGACATGGCTCTCTGGAATGAGCCGATCAACCAGTTCTGTGAAGTTTGCGGCGCCATCATGACGAGAAAGGTATATAAGACCGGTAAGGAAATCATTTCCTGCTCCAATGCCGATTGCCCCACCCATCCGAAGCGCAGAACCAAGAAGGTAGAAGGCGAAGAAGCACCGAAGAAGACTACGAGAAGAAGAGTGACAAAGAAAACTGAGGAATAAAAATTGAATCCAGAAAATAAACATGTAACCGTCGTCGGCGCGGGGCTTGCGGGGAGTGAAGCGGCCTGGCAGCTGGCGGAAATGGGAATCCCTGTAGAGCTTATCGAAATGCGTCCCTTGAAACAGACGCCGGCGCATCACACCGCCTACTTCGGCGAATTGGTGTGCAGCAATTCGCTCCGCGCCGCCGGGCTCACCAATGCGGTGGGCCTCCTGAAAGAAGAAATGCGCCATCTCCACTCCCTCATCATGGACGCCGCAGACACTCACAGCGTACCGGCTGGCGGCGCTTTGGCGGTGGACCGCATGGGATATGCCCAGGCAGTGACTGAGAAAGTGAAGAACCATCCGCTGATCCAAGTCGTGGAAAAAGAAATCGAGGAAATCCCGAAGGATGGCATCGTCATCATCGCCACCGGCCCCTTGACCGAAGGCAAGCTGGCAGAAGACATCGAAGCCTTCTGCGGCGGGGAAGGATTTCATTTCTACGACGCTGCAGCGCCCATCGTGACGAAAGAGTCCCTGGACATGGACGTGGTGTACTGCATGTCCCGCTACAACAAAGGCGAAGCAGCGTACCTGAATTGCCCCATGAATGAGGAAGAATACAAAGCGTTCCGCGAAGCCCTCTGCGGGGCAGAAATGGCGCCGGTCCACGGCTTTGAAAACAAAAAAGTCTTCGAAGGCTGCATGCCCATCGAAGTTATGGCTGCGCGCGGTGAAGATACCATGCGCTTTGGCCCCATGAAACCAGTGGGACTTCCTGACCCGCGCACCGGAAAGGATCCCTACGCCGTGGTGCAGCTCCGGCGGGACAATGAAGAGGATACCATGTACAACATCGTCGGCTTCCAGACCCATCTAAAATGGGGCGAGCAGAAGCGGGTCTTTGGTATGATCCCCGGCCTTTCCCATGCGGAATTCATCCGCTACGGCGTGATGCATAGAAATACCTACATGGATTCGCCGGACCTCTTGAATGCCACCATGGAAACTAGAAAGAGAGAAGGCCTCTTCTTTGCCGGACAGATGACCGGCGTGGAAGGCTATGTAGAGTCCGCCGCCTCCGGCATCACCGCCGCCTACAGCGCTGCCGCCCGGTTCCGCGGTGAAGAGCCGAAGCCCTTCCCGAGAGAAACCGCCATCGGCGCCCTGTGCCACTATATTTCCCACTTCGAAGGGAAAAACTTCCAGCCCATGAACGTCAACTTCGGCCTCATCCCGCCCCTGGGCGTACGAGTGCCGAAAAAGGAAAAGAACCTCAAAATCTCCGAACGCGCCCTGGCGGTGCTTGATGATTTTCTGACTGAAAAGTAGGAGCGCGCATGCCTTCTTCTTTGAAGAAGGTGCCCGAAGGGCGGATGATGGGAGAAAAGTAGTCGGTGGTCGGGGAGCACGGGCTTTCGGGTCAGTATTGCATTTTATGCCGCTACTGCCAATAGATCCTTCGCTATGCTCAGGATGACGTAGTGAGAAAAGCAGCTGAGAAACAAATTTTTCTTGCCACTATAGCCTTAAGAATCCCATCTGACTCCGCCGCCCCTCTCGTCATCCTGAGCGAAGTCGAAGGATCTATCAGCAGTAGCGGTATGCATGCCGAATTGACGCGAAAAGGAAACGCGCCCTGATCACTGATCACTAAACCGCATCACCCGCCCTACGGGCACCCTTTTCATGGAAGAGGGCTTGGTGGTAGACCACCGACTACTAAAACAAAACGCTCCTGCCATCCAGGAGCGTTTTCTATAGGAGAAATGTATGGAAGAAAAAATCTATTCGGAAATCCTTCGCGGGAAATTTATCGACCGGCCGAACCGCTTTGTATCCCATGTGGAAATTGATGGGAAAGTAGCGCTCTGCCATATGCCAAATCCCGGGCGCATGCGTGAGCTTCTTTTTCCCGGCGTCACCATGTACGTCACGCCGAATCAGAATCCCAAGTCTCGCACCGCCTACCGCGTCGTCGGCGTAGAGAAAGGAAATACGATTTTTTATCTCGACACCTCCCGCTGCAACGATGTGGCGGCGCACCTGGTGAGTCACCAGCGCATCCCCGGCTGGGAAGATTATTTCGTAGCGCGCAGAGAAGTGACCATGGGGGACTCCCGCTTCGACTTGCTCCTATGCCATCGGGAGACCGGCGAGACATTTCCAGTAGAAGTGAAGTCTTGCAGCTTATCAGGAGAGAAGGGCGCTATGTTTCCCGATGCGCCCACCGAGCGGGGCGTGAAGCACCTCTCCCACCTGACAGCCATGGCAAGAGCAGGGGAGCATGCGGGCCTTCTCATCCTGGTGCACGACCCGAAGGCCGCCTGGTTCCTGCCGGACATGCACACCGACCCGGACTTCGCCGCTGCCTTTGGAAAGGCCATGGACATCGTAGACTGGAAAGCTGCCGCGATTTCCTGGACGCCGGACTTCACCATGCCAGAGGCAGCGCGGCTTCTACCCTCTTCGAAAGAAGCCATCGAGAAAGAGGGCGGTGATCGTGGCGCTTACCTCTTGGTTCTTGAAGTGAAAGAGGAAATAGAAATCGAAGGCGCCTGTGTCCTCTGTGGCTACTATGTCTACGCCGGCTGGGCAGCAGATCATCTCCAAAAAGAAATGAGTCGCCATCGCAGCCCCAGAAAGCGCGCTGCCGGCCCCGTAGACGCCCTCCGCCAGCGCGCCCGCCTCACCGGCCTCTTTCCCATTCGTAGCAGTGAAGAGATTTCCGAGGAAGTACGCCAAGCTCTCTCCGCCATTTCCGCTGGAGAGATTTCCGTTTCCTTTGCCGGAAAGAAAGAGAACTTTTTCCACTTCCCGGATAATCCGATCCACCAGAAGAAATTCACAGAGCTGGAGGCCTATTTCCAAATCGATCGGCTCAGCAAATACTTCCGCTGACACAGTGAGACGCTTAAAGAGATAATGAGACGGCAGAGTCCTGTTA
>CAVEMF010000032.1:0-12060 GCA_963616715.1 Ruminococcus bromii
TGGTTGCTGCGGAAAATCAGAAGGTAGACGAGACGCTATCGCGGAAAGTGGGCGTCACCACCGTGGACTTTGTCACCGACATCGATGGCGTTCGCCGCGTCCGAACCGGCGAAACGAACCTGGGCGACATGGCCGCCGATGCGATTCGCGAATTCTTCCACTGTGACGTGGGCCTTGCAAATGGCGGCTCGCTCCGTGACATGCTTCCTGCCAAAGAATTGACAGCCAAGGATCTTATGGACGTCTATCCCTTTGGGAATATGCTGACGCTTCGAGAAATCTCCGGGCAGCAGCTTTTGGATGCCTTGGAAATGGGAGCCTCTAAATATCCGGAAGAAAATGGCTCTTTCTTCCACGTGTCGGGCCTTACCTACACCATCGATGCTACCATTCCCTCCACCGTGCAGCTCGATGACAAAGGTCGGTTTGTCGGCGTCACTGGCGAGCGCCGCGTGAAAGATGTGATGGTAGGCGGTAAGCCCTTAGAGCTGGACGGAGACTATCGAGTTGCCGGAAACGACTTCTTTATGAAATACGGCGGCGACGGTATGACCATGTTCGATGGATCGTACCTCCTCAATGACGCCGAATTCTCCGACTTGGAATGCCTTGAAGCATTCATCAAGAACCACGAAGGCACCATCGGCGAAGGCTACGAGAATCCGGAAGGGCAGGGGAGGATTACCATTTTGAAATAGTGTGATGAGAGGACCGCGAAAGCGGTCCTTTTTGATATGCAGTATTTAGTGGTCAGTGATTAGTGATCAGTGATTAGGACGCGTCTGCCGCTATTTATACATATCAGTATTACCGGTATGTATGTACTGAAGTCAAATGCGTCCTGACCCCTGACCACTGATCACTGACTACTAAACCTCCCCTTGACAAATCGCCCCCGACCGTGTATCCTATTCTACGTAGCAAATGTCGGGACGTAGCTCAGTTTGGTAGAGCGCTACCTTGGGGTGGTAGAGGTCGCATGTTCGAATCATGTCGTTCCGACCATTTTTTTATTTCTACGTATTTATAATTTTCTATTTCAGGATAAAAATGGGGAGCAGGGATTTCCTGAAACCATTTTTCTATGAAATCGAGGTCTTCCATAATGAACAGAGTCAAATCAGTCATGCTGCTGACACTGCTCAGCTTGATTTTGATGGCCATTGGCGGCGCGGTAGGCGGTACCAATGGGGCCACCATGATGCTTTTTATTTCTTTTGGTATCAATTTCTATACCTACTGGAATTGTGACAAGATGGCTTTGCGTCAGTACAATGCGCAGCCACTTTCGGAGCGACAGGTGCCGGAGCTCTATGACATGGTGCGGGGCCTTTGTAAGAATGCAAACCTCCCGATGCCAAAGCTCTATGTGATTCCCACCGATGTGCCCAATGCCTTTGCTACCGGTAGAAATCCGGAGCATGCCGCTGTGGCTGTGACGGAGGGCATCCTCTCCATGCTCGATAAAGATGAGCTGGCTGGCGTCATCAGTCACGAGCTTTCTCATGTGAAGCATAGAGATACGCTGATCATGACCTTGGCCGCATCCATTGCGACCGCTATTTCTTATATCGCAAACATCGCCCAGTGGGCAGCCATCTTTGGCTCTGCAAGAGACGACGAAGGCCATAGCAGCAATCCCATCGCGCTTATCGTGACCATCGTCATCGCGCCTTTGGCTGCGTCTTTGATCCAGTTCGCACTGTCCAGGTCTCGCGAATTCATGGCCGATGCGTCGGGCGCTGAGATTTCCGGCAAGCCCCTCGCTTTGGCTTCGGCTCTTATGAAACTTGACGACTACGCGCATCATCGGGTGATCCCCGACGCGAAGCCCGCCACCAGCGGCCTTTTCATTATCAATCCCCTGTCCGCCGTGGGCGGTATGGCCAATCTGTTTTCTACGCATCCTTCTACCGAGGAGCGTGTAAAAAAGCTGCGGGAAATCGCAGCGGAAATGCATTCTTATTAAGGAGGCTATTTTAAATGGCAAACATCGAAAAAACTCTCGTACTCGTAAAGCCGGACGGCGTGAAGAAACACATCTGCGGCGAAGTTATTTCCCGCTTCGAAAGAAAAGGCCTGTCCATCCATGCAATCAAAATGATCCAGGTACCGGTTGCACTGGCTGAAGAACACTATGCAGAACACAAAGGCAAAGGCTTCTTCCAGGCTCTCATCGACTTCATCACCTCCGGCCCGGTACTGGCTATGGTAATCGAAGGCGAAAACGCTGTGAAAGCTGTTCGTCAGATCAACGGCGCTACCAACCCGCTGGAAGCTGTACCAGGCTCCATCCGCGGCGACTTCGCTACCTCCATCGATGAAAACGTTGTTCACGCTTCCGATGCAGTAGAAACCGCTGAAAGAGAAATCGGCCTCTGGTTTCCGGAACTGAAGAAATAATTGATTTCTGAAATAAACCCGAAAAGATGGTCTCCATTTTTTCGGGTTTTTAAATTGGGCGGGGGAGGTTAGTGGTCGGTAGTCGGTAGTCGGGACGCATTTAGCGATAGAAGCAGTAGGCATTCTACCGCTACCGGAGTAAGTAGTTGGTAATCAGTAGTTGGGGTGCGTCTGGCGCTCGAGTTAAATTAGCATTTACACCTACTACTAAACCACCAGCTTCCGCGAACGTGACGCTTGCCGGTTGTCTCCAATTCCCGACCACTGATTACCGACTACCGACTACGAACCTGCAAGCGTTAATCTCACAAATTTCCCATTTGCCAATTCCCCCTATGAGATGGTACAATTTAATTTGTTAATGTCTAAGGATAAAAAAGTTTGTTTTTATCAAATCCAATTAAAGAGGTGTTACAATGCAGGCATTAAAAGGAACCCATGATATCCTGCCTGAGGAAGTATACAAGTGGGATTACATGGAAGGTGTCATCCGTGACGTGTGCGCTCGTTACGGCTATAAAGAAATCAGAACACCGATCATCGAGGGGACAGAATTATTTCAGCGCGGCATCGGCGATACCACCGATGTGGTGACGAAAGAAATGTATACCTTCAAGGACAGAGGCGATCGCTCGGTGACGCTGCGTCCGGAGAATACAGCTTCTGCCGTGCGCGCTTACCTGGAACATAAAATGTATGGCGACCAGCAGGTACATAAGATGTTTTACATCGGCTCCATGTTCCGCTATGACCGTCCGCAGGCTGGCCGCTATAGAGAATTCCACCAGTTCGGCTTGGAAGTGCTCGGGGCCTCTTCTCCTTTGGCAGATGCAGAAGTCATCTCCATGGCTTGTGAAATTTTCCACAAGCTGGGACTGAAGGACTTGGATCTCCATCTGAACTCCATCGGCGATGCGAACTGCCGTCCGGCTTATCGCCAGAAGCTCATCGATTTCTTTGAACCGAAGGCTGACTCTCTCTGCGAAGACTGCCGCGCGCGTCTTCACAAGAATCCGCTCCGCCTTCTGGATTGCAAGGAAGAAGGTTGCAAGAAGGCCGCTGTCGGTGCGCCGGTGATTACCGACTATCTCTGCGATGATTGTCATGAAAAATTTGAAGCCTTGAAATCCTACCTCTCGGCGCTCGGTATTTCCTACACCGTAGACCCGAAGCTGGTACGAGGCTTGGACTACTATACCAATACGGCTTTTGAAATCCAGTATCCGCCTTTGGGCGCTCAGAGCGCTGTTTGCGGCGGCGGCCGGTATGATGGACTGGTAGAAGAAATCGGCGGTCCGTCCACCCCGGGCATCGGCTTTGCTATTGGCCTTGAAAGATTGCTCTTGGCTTTGGAAATGCAGCATCTGATTCCTGAGCCGAAGCAGACCAAGCGCGTATACATCGCGGCCCTTGGGCAGGAAGCCCAGGCCGAAGGTGTGAAGATTCAGTTCGCTCTTCGCCAGGATGGCATCGTCACGGATATGGACCTCCAGGGCAGAAGCCTCAAGGGTCAGATGAAACAGGCCGGCAAGGTGAAGGCTGATTTCTCCGTCATCATCGGAAGCAACGAGCTGGAAAAAGGCGCTGCTATGGTGAAGAATATGGCTGAAGGGACGCAGGAAGAAATCCCATTTGCAGACGTGGCGGACTATATTTCCAAAGCTGAACATAAATAAGTTAATCCATAGCCGGGATTCCGGCGTATCATAAAATTTTATTTAAAGAGGTGCTCGAATATGGAAACAATGGCAGGGATGCATAGATCCTGCGGATGCGGTCAGGTAACTGAAAATGACTGCGGCAAAGAACTGACACTGGCAGGCTGGGTAAATACCCGTCGTGACCATGGCGGTCTGATTTTTATCGATCTCCGCGACAGAAGCGGTATCGTGCAGCTGGTCATGAGCCCGCAGTACGGCGAAGAAGCTTTCCACAAAGCAGAAGCATGCCGCAGCGAATTTGTACTGGCTGTCAAAGGTAAAGTCAGAGAGAGAAGCGAGGAAACCGTAAACCCGAAAATGGCTACCGGCAAGGTAGAAGTGGTGGTTTCTGAACTCCGCATCCTGAACAAAGCAAAGACCCCGCCATTCTATGTAGAAGATGGCATCGACGTCGATGAAAACGTCCGTCTGAAATACCGCTACATCGACCTCCGTCGTCCGGAAATGCAGAACCATCTCATCATGCGCCACAAGATTGTCCATGAAATGAGATCCTTCCTGGATGAACACAATTTCCTGGAAATCGAAACCCCGATGCTCACCAAGAGCACTCCGGAAGGCGCTCGTGACTATCTGGTACCATCCCGCGTAAACCCGGGCAAATTCTACGCGCTCCCGCAGTCCCCGCAGCTCTTCAAACAGCTGCTCATGGTATCTGGCCTGGAAAGATACTTCCAGGTAGCTCGCTGCTTCCGCGACGAAGACCTGCGTGCAGACCGCCAGCCGGAATTCACCCAGCTGGATATGGAACTGTCCTTCGAAGACCAGGACTTCATCCTGGACCTGATGGAACACATGATGCAGAGAGTCTTCAAAAAGTGCCTCAACGTAGACATCCAGATTCCTTTCCAGAGAATCAAATGGGATGACGCTATGGCTCTCTACGGCTCCGACAAACCGGACCTTCGCTTCGATATGCACTTCTATGATATTTCCGACCTGCTCCGCGACACCGGATTCAAAGTATTCCGCTCTGTCCTGGACAATGGCGGCGTAGTCAAAGCTATCACTGTCAAAGGCGACGCCGGTATTCCGCGTCGTGAACTGGATAACCTGGTAGAATACGTGGGCCGCTATGGTGCGAAAGGCCTCGCATGGATTGGCTTCAATGAAGATGACAGCCTGAAATGCCAGATCACCAAATTCCTGGGCGAAGAAAAGATCAGAGAAATCGGCAAAGTCTGCGAAGCGGAAAAGGGCGACCTGGTCCTCATCATCGCTGACAAACCGAAGGTGGTGGCACAGGCTCTGGGCGAACTCCGTCTGGAAATGGCTCGCCGCATGAACCTCATCGACCCGAACGAATTCTGCTTCCGTTGGGTCACCGACTTCCCGATGTTCGAATACAGCGAAGAAGAAAAGCGCTATGTAGCAGAACACCATCCATTCACCGCTCCTCGCGATGAAGACATCGAATACCTGGCTACCGATCCGTCCAAAGTCTATGCAAAAGCATACGACATGGTCCTGAACGGTGTCGAAGCCGGCGGCGGCTCCCTGCGTATTTACCAGGAAGAACTGCAGGAAAAAGTATTCAATGCCATCGGCATTTCTCAGGAAGAAGCACAGCAGAAATTCGGCTTCCTCCTGGATGCATTCAAATTCGGCGCTCCGCCTCATGCAGGCATCGCCCTCGGCCTTGACCGCCTTGTCATGCTGATGCTCCACCTGGAATCCATCCGCGACGTCATCGCCTTCCCGAAGACCCAGAGCGCTATCGACCCGATGACCCAGGCTCCTTCTACTGTCGTAGAAAAACAGCTGAAAGAACTGCACATCAAGACCGCTCTGAAGAAAGAAAAGGAAAAAGACCTCTTCGCTTCCCCGGTAGACTGATAGAAGAAATAAAAAGCTGCGAAATGCAAAGTTGCGTTTCGCAGCTTTTTTATTTTAGGGGACCTACTGATTTTCAATAAAAGGAAAACCCATTTATTCACCACTTGTGCTATAATCAAAAGAAAAATTATTTCCTGTTTCTTGTTTCAAGCCGTGCTTCTCTACACAAAAGGGGGCTGTGGGGCGGGCGGCCTATTTATTTCAAGGAGGCAATTATATGGGGAAAAAATCCATCATAGCCATAATCATTGTGATACTCATCGCCGTAGGCGGCGGGTATTTCTGGTATCAGAAGAGTCATCAGGAAACGAAGGAGAGCTACACTTTGGGTAAAGTCGCCAAAGATACGATCGCTCTCACCATTGACGCCACCGGCACTATCGAACCGGTGAATAGTGTCGATCTGTCGGCTACCGCTTCGGGCACTTTGGAAAAGGTGTATGTGAAGCAAAATGAGCAGGTCACCAAGGGCCAGGTGCTGGCCACCATCGAGTCCAAAGCGCTGACGTCTACCATGAAACAGACCCAGAATACATTGGCAAACAAAGAATCTTACTACACCCGTCTGAATAAGCTGTACGAGCAGGGCGCCATCGCCTACCAGGACATGGACAATGCCCGCATGGATTACCAGAACGCATTGGCTGCTTACGACAAAGCCCAAGCGGATGTCAATGACACGGTCATCACGTCGCCAATGGATGGCGTGGTCATCGGCGAACCGATGAAGGAAGGGGAGACCGTTTCTCAGGGCCTTTCCAGCCAGATGGTCATCGTGTCGGTGGCAGATCTGTCTTCCATGCGCATCGAACTTTTGGTTGATGAAACCGACATCGGTGAAGTGGCTGTGGGTGAGGGCGTCGAATTTACCGTCGATGCGTATCCGAATCGCACATTCCACGGTGTGGTTTCCGATATTTCCAAGAAACAATACTCCTCCAGCTCTTCTTCGTCGTCTTCCTCTTCTTCGGTGGTGTACTACACCGTCTATGTGGATATCAATAAGAAGGAATTGGAAGGCCTTTATCCGTCCATGACTGCCCGCGCTGTGATTAAAGGCAGAGAGAGCAAGGACGCTTTGACGGTGCCGGTGACGGCGATTCGCAGCGACTCCGAAGGCTCCTATGTTTATGTGAAAGACGGCAAGGACGTGCAGAAGACGTACGTGACCACCGGTATTTCTACGGATAAGGAAATCGAAGTCCTGAGTGGCCTTTCGGAAGGACAGGAAATCGTGGTGAGCGGCACGGTGGCCCAGGAGAAGACCTCCACGCCTACCAATAAGAACAACCGCCACGGACCGGGAGGACCGATGTAATGGCAGACAAGGATAGCGATACCCGGGAAGTCATCCGGCTGACCGATATCGGGAAAAGCTATTACATCGGGAAACAGGAAGTGCCCGTCTTGACGCAGATCGACCTGACGATCCATAAAGGGGAATTTGTGTCCATCATGGGGCCTTCCGGTGCCGGAAAATCCACGCTGATGAATATCCTTGGTTGTCTTGATCGTCCCACCCGCGGGTCGTATCTGCTTGATGGCGACGAAGTGGCCACCTTGGATGATAGCCAGCTGGCTTATACAAGAAATCGGAAAATCGGCTTTGTATTTCAAAGCTTCAATTTGCTCCCCAAGCTCTCGGCCTTGGATAATGTAGTGCTTCCTATGATTTACGGAAACGTATTCAAGAAGGAACGCAGAGACAGAGCCATGCGGATGCTTGAATCCGTGGGGCTTGGCGACCGGGTGGATCATATGCCGGCAGAAATGTCCGGCGGCCAGCGGCAGCGCGTGGCCATCGCGCGGGCGCTCATCAATGACCCGGCTATTATCATGGCCGATGAACCGACGGGGAACCTGGATAGTAAGTCTACCAAGGAAGTAATGGAAATCTTTTCCTCTCTCTACAAAGAAGGAAAGACCATCATCCTGGTCACCCACGAGCCCGATGTGGCAGAGTATGCCACCCGCCATGTCATTCTCTCGGACGGCCACATTAGTAAAGATATCCGGGGGCACTTGCTATGACGAATATTTATTTCGAAAGTGTACTCATGGCCTGGAGCTCCATCGTAAGCAATAAGATGCGTTCTCTCCTTACCATGCTGGGCATCATCATCGGCGTGGCGGCCGTCATCGCCCTGATGTCCATCGGCTATGGGGTGCAGGAATCCATCAAAAGTGATATTTCCCGCTTGGGGTCGAATACCATCACCATCACCCCCGGCACCGGCAGAAAGCCCGGCGTCCGCGCGGCGGCAGGCTCCACCCAGACCTTGACTTACAAGGATTACCAGGCCATCAAAAATCTGCCGAATATCACCTATGCAGCGCCACTGGTCACCAATAGTTACCTTTTGGTCAATGGAAATAAAAACTGGAATACCCGCGTCTATGGGTGCACCACGGACTACGCGGCGCTCTCGTCTTTGACGGCCCAGGAAGGGCGTTTCTGGACAGAAAAGGAATACAATGCCCGCGCGCGTGTGGCAGTCATCGGGAAGACCGTAGCCACCGGCCTATTCGGCGAGGAAGACCCCATCGGCCAGAAGGTCCGCATCAATGGGGATCCATTCACAGTCATTGGTCTTTTGGAAGAAAAGGGCTACTCCTTCATGGACCAGGACGACCGCGTCTTGTGTCCTTTCAGCACTGTGCAAGAGCGTATGCTTCATATCACCTATGTAAATAACATCGTCATTTCCAGCGATAATGATAGCGACCTCTCGCAAATCGAGTCGGACGTGACGAATCTCCTCCGCACCCGTCACCGCATCGCCACCGGCGCGGAAGATGATTTCTCTATCCAGAACTCCCAGGATCTCCTGAAAACCATGGAGTCTACCACCCAGACTCTGACCATTTTCCTTGGCAGCATCGCGGCCATTTCCCTCTTGGTCGGCGGCATCGGCATTATGAATATCATGCTGGTCTCCGTCACCGAGCGTACCAAGGAAATCGGTATCCGTAAAGCCTTGGGAGCTACCTACCGCATGATTATCGTGCAGTTCTTGATCGAGTCCATCACCGTCAGTCTGGCCGGCGGTTTCTTGGGCGTCGCCCTGGGCGTGGGCATCGCGCTCCTGATCCCGCACATCAGCGAGCTCTCCACCCTCCTCACCGCCGCGCCTATCGTAGGATCCTTCGTTTTCTCCGTCCTCATCGGCCTCATCTTCGGCCTCTATCCGGCGCAGAAAGCAGCAAAGCTCAATCCTATCGATGCATTGCACTATGAATAAAAAAAGAGCAGTGAAATCGGATTTTTCCGGTTTCACTGCTCTTTTTGTTTTAAAGGGATAGGAGATAAGGGATAAGGCGCATTTGATTATAGTCTCATTTCCGTACCCGCCTTCTTCTCTGAAGAAGGTGGCCGAAGGCCGGATGATGCATTATCTCTTTTTCATTCATCACCCGCCCTACGGGCACCCTCTTCAGAGAAGAGGGCTTGGCAAGATTGACTAAGCAATCAAATGCGTCCTTATCCCTTATCCCTTGTCCCTTATCCCCCCATTCCTACCGTTTAAGTCGCAGATACAGCTCCTTCGCGTCCCCCGGGATCCGGCTGGCGGCGGGGATTTCTTTGATGCTCTCGTAGCAGGGGAGGGAAGCGCCTTTTTCATCGTATTTCGCCAGGAGGGCATGGTCCATGGTGTAGTGATTCTCTCTTTTATCCGCGGAAATATCCACCTTGAATTCGCGGATAGAGGAGATGAGCGTTTTATTTTCGAAATCAAAAGGATCTGGGGACTCTTTGTAAGTTTCTACATACAGCGTGAAGCTCACATTTTCCAGGCTGCTGGGATAGTCCATGGTCTGCTGGCCAAAGAGACTCTCCATATCCGCGTAGGCGGTCTCATGGGCATCGGCATAGACCACGCGATACCGCTCAGGATGGGAAATCAAAGTCTTCCCGTCCATGGCGAAGGCAGAAGAAGAAAGCGAGAGACCGGCAAGTAAAGCGAAAAGGATTTTTTTCATACAGAACCTCCTGTAAAAATTGACTTAAGTTCATTTTCATGATTATATACGGGGAGGAAAAGAAATGCAAGAAAAAAGGAGTCATGAGATTGCGCTCATGGCTCCTTTTTTTTAGTAGTCTGTGATTAGTGATCAGTGATCAGGACGCATCTGACGCCAGAGTATACATAGCGGTATCAACTATATGTATACTCTGGCGTCAAACGCACCCTAATCACTGATCACTAATTACTAATTACTAAATCGATAGCGTATTACATCACTTCGACAATGCCATCGCCTTTTCGAATGTTTCCAGGATCGTTTCCGACGGTTTCTTATCCATGAGGCTCACGACGATGATGGCGGCCATGGAGAAGAAGAAGCCGGGGACCAGTTCGTAGAGGTCAAACCAGGCGAATTGTTTCCAGATGAGGACTGTGAGCCCGCCTACGATGACACCGGCGTAAGCGCCTTTCAGGGTCATTCGTTTCCAATAGAGGGAGAGGAGGACGGTGCCGCCGAAGCATGCGCCGAATCCGGCCCAAGCGTAGGAAACGATGGAGAAGATGTAGCTATCCGGGTCAGAGCCTAGGAAGACAGCGACGATAGAGACCAGAAGCACCGAGAGACGGCTCACGCGGATAAGTGTCTTTTCCGAAGCATCTTTGCAAAGGAAAGCCTGGAACAAGTCGCGGGAGACGGCGGAGGAAGTGACCAGAAGCTGAGAGGAGCTGGTGCTCATGATGGCCGCCAGGATAGCAGACCAGATGATACCGGTGATGAAAGGCGCAGACAGTGATTCTGCCATGAGGATGAAGACGCGCTCTGCGTTTGCATTTTCCAAAGGCGTAGTGAGGTAGGCTTTGCCGATGACGCCCATGGCGATGGCAAAGGAGAGGGAGAGGAGTACCCAGGTCATAGCGATGTGGGTGGATTTCTTCAGATCCTTCGCGTCGCCGATGGCCATGAATTTCACCAGGATGTGCGGCTGGCCGAAGTAGCCAAGGCCCCAGCCCAGGGAGGAAACCATCATGACGATCAAGGCGCCCATACCGGTGGAGTCCGGGAAGAAGGAGAAGAAGTCCGGGCCTTCTTTCGAGAGGATATCCATGGTGGAAGCGGGGCCGCCCAAAGCGATGGCAGCAGCTACCGGTACATACAGCACGGTGAAGAACATCATGGTACCCTGGATCAGGTCCGTCAACGCCACGGCAGAGAAGCCACCGAGGAAGGTGTAGAAGACCACTACGAAGGCGCCGACCAGAAGAGACTCGAAGTAGGGCAGGCCGAAGATGGTATTGAAAAGCTTGCCGGCAGCGACAAAGCCGGAAGAGGTGTAGATGATGAAGAAAAGAATAATGAAGAGCGCGCAGATGAGGCGGAGTCCATTTTTCTTATCTTCGAAACGGTTCGACAGATAGTCCGGGATGGTGAGGCTGTTATTGGCCACTTCGGTGTAGTTGCGAAGCCGTTTGGAAACCAGAAGCCAATTCGCCCAGGTACCGATGATGAGGCCGATGCCGGTCCAGAAGGCCGAAAGGCCGTGGAGATAGGCGTAGCCCGGAAGCCCCATGAGCATCCAGCCGCTCATGTCCGATGCCTCGGCGCTCATGGACGTGAGCCAAGGACCCATTTTGCGATCCCCTAAGATATAGGAGGATAGATTCTTTTGCTGCCTGGAGTAGTACAGGCCGATGCACATCATGCCTGCCAGGTATAAAATAAAGGCCAGCGCAATAGGCCAGCTCCATTCTTCACTAAATTCCATGTAAAATCCTCCTAAAATTTCGTTTTCGTATTTACTCTTATTAAGTATTTATCTATATTAATTCATTTACGCCAGTCTGTAAAGGAAAAATGGCCTTGCGACATGGGAAATACGCGAAATTGAGATGGTTCATCGATTTTCTTCTTTTAGGGAATCACTGATTAAAATATGCTAACTTAGTCCCCAGGGGCGCGCCCCATCGATTTGGAATGAAAGCCGCTTGCGACCAAAAGGGGCAAGGGTCGAGGGGCAGGGGTCAGGGGGGAGGTGCGGCGCACAAATCAGGAAGCGCCGCATATATAAGGGCGAAGCCTTTCCTATTAAACCTCCTTCCTCTGGAAGGAGGGGGACCGCGCCAGCGGTGGAGGT
>CAVEMF010000033.1:0-12007 GCA_963616715.1 Ruminococcus bromii
AGTGGTCAGTGATCAGGGGTCAGTTCAAAAAGTGAGGAGTTAGGAGTGAGGAGTGGTGGTGCGGCGCACCACCACTCCTCACTCCTAATTCCTCACTCCTAACTTCACCTAGAATGCGCCCTGATCACTGACCACTAATCACTGATCACTAACAAAAAAGGAATGCCAGAAAACTCTCGCATTCCTTTTTCAAGATTATTTATTTGCCGTCGCCTTGACCACGTCCACCACTTTTTCTCCGCCGGAGGTGCCGTTGGAATTGGTGAAGCGGTAGCCGATGAGGAGAAGGATGAACCATACGGGGGTGACGAAGAGAGCCACGCGGGTGTCATCGCGGAAGGCAGAGGCCACGACGACGCAGGCCAGGAAGGCCATGGTGAGGTAGCCGGAGTAGGGAGCCCAGGGCATTTTGTAGGTGAGCTTTGCTTTTTCTTCTTCGGTGAGGGAGGCGCGGAATTTCTGCTGGGTGCGAAGGATTACAAACCAGGTCCACAGAGCGCCGAAGGAGCCGATGGAGGTGACATAGACGAAAACTTCTGCCGGCATCACATAGTTCAAGCCTACAGCCAGAAGGAGGACTGCCGCGGAGAAGACGATGCCGACCCAAGGCAGGCGATGACGGTTCAAGGTCTGGAAGCAAGCGGGCGCATTTCCCTGGAGAGACAGGTTGTAGAGCATACGACCGGAGCTGAAGATACCACTATTGCAGGAAGAGAGCACGGCGGTGATGACGACGATATTGATGATGTCAGCCGCACCGGAAATACCCAGTTTCTCGAAGGTAACTACGAAAGGACTGCCCATGTGGCCGATTTCATTCCATGGATAGATGGACATGATGACGCCAAGGGAGAGGACATAGAAAATCAGAATACGCCAGAACACTTCATCGATGGCTTTCTTGATGGTGGATTTCGGATCGTGGGCTTCGCCGGCGGTGACACCGATGATTTCGATGCCCAGATAGGAGTACATGACCATGACGAGAGCCATCAAAGTGCCGCTGATGCCATTGGGGAAGAAGCCGCCATTGGACCAGAGGTTTGCGATACCGGTCGCAATGCCGCCATTGCCGATACCGAAACTAATCATGCCGGCGCCGCTGATGATCATGAAGATAATGGTGCAGATCTTGATCAGGGCGAACCAGAATTCAAATTCACCATAAGCCGATACGGCGATGAAATTGACCACCGTCATGATGATGAGCGCCACCAAAGCAGAGAGCCACTGGGGCAGGTCGGGATACCAGAAGTTCATGTATATCCCCACGGCGGTGAGCTCGGCCATACAGGTGACCATCCACATGTACCAATAGGTCCAGCCGGTGAGGTAGCCCCACTTCGGTCCAAGGAAACGAGCGGCGTGGGCACTGAAAGCGCCGGAAACCGGATAGGCCACCGACAATTCGCCCAAGGCGCGCATGATGAAATAAATCGCAATGCCGCCGATCATGTAGGTCAGAAGCACAGACGGGCCGGCCAATTCGATGGCGGTCGCAGACCCCAAGAAGAGGCCTACGCCGATAGCGCCCCCGAGGCCGATGAGCTGGATGTGGCGATTCTTCAGCCCACGCTCCAGGTTTTCATGCATTTCCTGATTCTTTTCTTCCATTTGTTCCTCCCATTTACCCAGAAATTTTTGTTTTTCTTTGCTCCATCCAAGGAACCGCTGATTCAATCGTTTCCCTGTTCTCCCCTAAAATGAAGCTTTCTTCTATCCTTCATAACAACACTTCTTCTATTCTACTCATTCCTTGCAGAAATAGCAAGCCCCCTTTGACATTTTTTCATTCAGTTTCACCTGTGTCATGGAAGTATGAGAAATTTTGATTCTCATTAGCAAGTGGTAGTCGGTGGCCCTCGCGCGTCAAGCCCTTGGAAAAGTTAGGAGTTAGGAGTGAGGAGTGAGGAGTGAGAAGTGGTGGTGCGCCGCATCAAATCAAAAAGCGGCGCGAGTTTTGAAATAAGGAACGCGCGTACCTGCTTCCCCATGACCGTGAACCGTTTACCGTATAACCGCCCTCCGGCTCTTTTCCCGATAGCGAGCCATGGAACGATACCCATTTCTATGAAAGAGTATATCGCTCCATTTCCCGTTGGCCTAAGCATGCCGGTTAACGGTTACACGGTAAACGGATAACGGTAGCGAGGCAGCAGCAAAATGCGCCGACTTTCCAAACTCGCGGCGCTTCCTGATTTGTGCGCCGCGCCTCCACTCCTCACTCCTCGCTCCCAGCACCACGTCATATTTCCATGCAAAAAGCAGTGCACCCAAAGGCACACTGCTTTTTCATAATCACAAACAGTTCAAAGGCAAGTTGACGCGGAAGGCAAACGCGCCCTGATCACTGATCACTGACCACTGACCACTGATCCCTAACCATCCACCGTTTCCCCGGGTTCCCTCACCTTATACCACCAGCAATAGAGCGCCGGCACGACGAGGAGGCCGATGGCGGTGGCTAGGAGGAGGCCGCCGATGAAGGAGACGGCTAGCGGCCGCCAGAAGGGATTGGGGATGAGGGGCACGAAGCCCAGGACGTCTGTCACCGAGGAGAGCATGATGGGACGGAAGCGGAGGGCCGCGGACTCGATGACCGCATCGTAGGGCGTCTTGCCTTCGTCCAAATGCTGCCGGATTTGGTCGAGGAGGATGATGCTATTTCGGATGACCATACCCGAGAGAGCCACCATGCCCACGATGGCGATGAAGCCGATGGGTTCTCTGGTGATGAGGAGCGTCAGGATAGCGCCGATGAGGCCCAATGGCCCGGTGACGACGGCGATGAGGAGCTTGGGGATTTCTCCCAGCTGGAACATCAAAATCATAAGCACGATGAAAATCATGATCGGCACTGCGGCGAAGATGTATTTCATGGACTTGGTGCTCCACTCCAGGGAGCCGTCTTTCTGAAGTGTGTAGCCATCGGGGAGGCTATTTCTGAATTCTTTCAGATTTTCGCTATAGAGCGCATTGCCGATGGAGTCCGCCTTCACGTCGCCCGTCACTTCCGCGCGGAGGGTGATGGTGGGCTTCAGATTGCGCCGCCAGATGGTGCTGGTTTCATTTTCATAGGAAATCTCCGCAAACTCGCCAAGCGGCACATAGCGGCCATTCCCCACGTGCACCGGGAGGGAGGAGAGGTTTGCCAAGCGAGACACATTGTCCCCTTCGAGCTTGAAGGAAATCGGGATCAGCTGGTCGCCCTGGTAGGACTCGGCCACTTTGTAGCCTGAGAGCTTCACGTAGAGATCTTGGGACACGGCGTAGTTGTCGATGCCCAGCTCCCGCACTTTGTCCTGGTTGATATGAAGCTTCACCATGGGTGTTTCCTGCGGCCAATCGAGGCTGGCGTTGGTGATATTCGGATGCTGCTTCATGATATCCAAGGCCTCTTTCGCCAGTTTCGCCGTTTCTTCCACAGACTCGCCGGTCAAGCGGAACATGACGGGATACTCCGATGGCGGCCCGGTGGTGATGAGGCGGGTGTGGGCGCGGGCTTCGGGATAGGTGGCATCGATGAAGTCGATCACTTCGCTCCGCACTGCGTCGCGGGCTTCCTTGTCGGTGGCCACGATGATCATCTGGCCATGGCTATCTTCTGCGGCTTCCGGATTGAAGAGCAGGATGAAGCGGGGCGCTGTATCGCCGATATAGGTGGAGAAGGAGGAAATCCGATCATCTCCATAGAGCGTGTCGGCGATGCCATTCATCACTTTCTTGGTTTCTTGGATGGACGCGCCGCTGGGGAGGTTCACATCGAGAATGATTTCCGGTCGCACGGAGTCCGGGAAGAATTCCTGATTCACCATGGGAATCACCGCCATAGTGAGCGCAAAGACGCCGGCAGTAGCAGCAATGACGGTTTTCCGGAAATGGATACAAATAGCGATGACTTTGTAGAAAAGGTCATAGGCCTTCTTGGTGAAGGAGCCCTTATTTCCTTTCTTTCGTTCTTCCGCTTCTCGTTCTTCTTTGGTCTTTACTTTGATGAATTTATATCCCAGGACCGGGCTCACAAAGATGGAGGCGACCCAGGAGAGGATCAAAGCGGCTGCGATGACCCAGAAGATGGCCGACGCGTACTCGGAGGTCTGCCCTTCGGCCAGGCCCACGGGAATGAAGCCGGCAGCGGTGATAAGAGTGCCTGCCAGCATAGGCTTCGCGCAGCTCTTGTAGGCCGCTTCTGCCGCTTCCATGCGGGAGAGGCCCTGCTCCAGTTTCACCTGCATCATTTCGATGACGATGATGGCATCATCCACCAGAAGTCCCAGGGATACGATGAGGGCGCCCAGGGACACGATGTGAAGGTCGATGCCTTGCCATTTCATGAAGAGGAAGGTGGCGCACACCACCACCGGGATGCAGAGGGCAAGGACGATGCCGCTCCACAGGCCCAGAGACAGGAAGGACGCTGCCATGACGATGACGATGGCTTCTAAGAGGGATTCGGTGAATTCGGAAATAGAATCATTCACCACTTTCGGCTGGTCTGCCACCAGTCCGATTTCCATACCCGCCGGAAGGTCCGCCTTGGCTAGCTCGATTTCTTTATTCAGATTTTCCCCAAGGGTCAGGTTGTTCCCGCCGGACCGCATGGAGACGGCGATGCCGATGGCCGGTTTGCCATTGAAATAGAAGAGCGATGTCTCCGGCGTGGTGTAGGTCTGGGTCACCTTCGCCACATCGCCCAAATGGAAATTCCGCTCGCCCACATGGATGGGGATATTTTCCAAAGACTCCACACTACCCAAGAGGCCGTCCACGCGGATCGCCACATTTCTAGTGGAGGTGTGAATCACGCCGGCGGGCATCATGAGGGATTGCTGTTTCAAAAGAGTAAATACATCGGTGGGGCTCATGCCGAAGGAAGCCAGCTTATTCTGGTCCATTTCAATGTAGATATTCTGTTCCTGCACGCCAAGGAGCTTCGCCTTCTGCACATCGTCCACGGCGGTCAGACGGCGGCGAATCTTCTCAGCTGCCGCACGCTTTTCTTCGTAGCTATAGCCTTCGCCGGTGATGGCATAGATAGAGCCATACACATCGTCGAAGCGGTCATTGATGTAGGGGCCATAGACGCCGTTCGGTAGATTTCCCCACTCATCATTGACCAGATTTCTCACTTCATGCCAACGGGTCTGGATGTCTTCCTTCTTCACCGAATCCTTCAGATTCACATAGATGACTGTCTTGCCATCATGGGTGAAAGATTTCAGATAATCGAGGCCCTTGGTGTCCTGTAGCTTTTTCTCCAAAGGATCTGTCACTTGCTGGGTGATCTGCTCCGCCGTGGCGCCGGGCCAGGCCGCACTCACCACTGCCTGGCGGATGGTGAAGTCCGGATCCTCGCTGCGGCCCAAGCGGAAATAGGAAAATAGCCCGCCTAGCAAAATGCAGAAGATGAAGAAATAAACTATAGGCTTGTTCTTGATGGCCCACTCGGCCATATTCAGCCCTTTCATAACCGTACCTCTTCTCCTTCAGACAGCTTGTTCACCCCGGCAGTGACGATGCGGTCGCCTTTGGCAAGACCCTTGGTGATTTCCACCGTGTCCTCGCCGTAGCGCCCCACCTCTACCTGCTGGAGATGGACTTTGTTCTCTCGGATAATCCACACAGAAGGCTGCTGGTTCTGCTGCGCGATGGCAGTGAGCGGCACCATCAGGGTCTCATCGCTCTGATTTCCTGTAAACTTCACTTCTGCCGTCATGCCTACCGCCATGTCCTTCGGCGCTTCTACGAGAGTCACTTTGGCATCGTAGGTGCCGGTGGAGGTATTCGGCGCCGCGGCGATTTCCCGCACCTTCCCTTCTGCCTTCACATCCGGCATGGCCCAGAAGGTCACTTCGCAGGGCATGCCCACGGAGTAGAGAGCCTTCTGCTTTTCGGTGAAGGAAATATGGACATCCATCTTCGAGTCGTCGATGATGGAAACCACCGGCGTCCCGGCGGCGATGACCTGGCCCACTTCGTAGAGCGTAGAGCCCACGATGCCATCGCGATCAGCGGTGAGGAGCGTGAAGCCCAGGTTGTTCTCCGCCCGCGCCAAAGTCGCCTGGGCCGACGCCAGCTGCGCCGCTGCCAGGTCGTACTGATTTCTTGTCTGGTCCATAGCCAAGTCGGAAATCGCATTCACCGAGTGGAGCTGGTCGTAGCGGGCCAAGGTGGAGGTGGCCAACTTATAAGACGCTTCCGCCGCGGCCAGAGACGAGCGCGCTGCGGCCGCCTGCTCTTCGGCATCCTTGGAGTCCACTTTGAAAAGCGGCTGCCCCGCCGTCACTCTTTCACCACTGGTCACGTAGCGCTGCATGATGCGCCCGCCTACCTGGAACGCCAAGGGCGACTCGAAGTACCCATGCACCGTGCCGGAGAAGGTATTCTTCACCTCACTCTTCGTATCGCCTACCACCATAGACTTCACCAGCGGTGCCTTCGGCGCTGCCGCCTTCTCGCTGCCGCAGCCGGAAAGCACCAGGGACGCGCCCATGAGCACCGTCCCGATCCCTACCATCAGTCGATTCATCTCGAATCCTCCTGTTTTTCCGATACACCTGCGGCAAGCGCCGCATCCTTGCGCATCCATACGCCATTCAAAATGATATCCTCCAGCGCATTCATCACGTCCGCGCCAGTCATATTCTGTGATTTCAGAAACTCCGTTTCATTGATACTCTTTGTAGCCGTGATGAGCACCATGCGAAGCACCGGCAGATTCACCGCCCGCAGCTCCCCGGTCTTCACGCCTTCCTCCAAGATGGAAATCATCCAGTCAAACCGCGTGAGCTTGTACTCGATCCACTCATCCCAGAGCTTCCCATAGTGGAGCTCCAGGTCGTGATAAAATCCATCGGGCATATCCCAGAAGCTTTCCACATAGAGCCGGCAATAGTCCAGAAATTTCTTCCGCACCGGCTCTGCGCTTTTCCAAATCTTTTCCTTCTTCGCGTCAAAGATTTCTATATCCGCCTGACACACCCGGCGAATCAAATCCTCCTTCGACGACGCCTTCTGGTACAACGTACTCTTGGACATCCGCATCTTCCGCGCGATGTCATCCATCGTAAACTTCACCGAATGCAGCCGCATCTCCTCTTTCGCGATGAGCCGAAGCTGTTCGTCCATGTTATCCCCCCAGTACTCATTTCGTTTTTTCAGTACTCTACATGTATTATAGGGAAGAGGGAGGGATTTGGCAAGGGATTTTAGTGATTAGTGATTAGTGGTCAGTGATCAGGGGTCAGGGGTCAGGGCGCACTTGGCTACTATCCCACTACCGTGTAACCGTTTACCGTATAACCGTTAACCGGCACTCTTGACCGTAGCAAAACATGGAGCGATAAACGGCAAGCGGTTCACGGTCGTGAAGAAGCAGCCAAATGCGCCCTGATCACTAATCACTGATCACTGACCACTACAGCGATTAGTGGTAACCCCTCTATGTGTCCACCAACGAAAAAGGCACCTCGATCATCGACTGCTAACGGTGTTAATGAAAAATCGGCACTTTGCCTCTCAAATGGGTAGGAAAATCGGCACTTTGCACCTTAAATGGCTAGGAAAATCGGCACCAGACTTTTTATTCCACAACGCCACCTAAAAAACGCAAAGAAATAACTGATTCCATTTGAAAGTATGCCGTTTGTGTGACAAATAGGACGCACGGTAAACGGTTCATGGTAATGGGATAGCAAGCCAAACGCGCCCCGACTACCGACCACCGATTACCGACTACTATGACAGTTAGCAGGAACCTCTCTATGTATGCTCCAGCGCCAAATGCGCCCTGATCACTGATCACTAATCACTGATCACTAAAAAAAGAAGCCATTAGAAATGGGAAATCATTTCTAATGGCTTCTTTTCGTTTACATCCCGCACCAGGGATAGAGCGGCGAGGCAAGGGTCTCGTCGATTTTTTCTTTGGTGATAGGCTCGAAATAGACTTTCAAGAGCGCCAGGCCTTCGGCAGGAGCGGTCATGCCCAGTTTCTTTCGGTCTTTCATTTCTATAATCCGGGAAATATCCTCCGGCGTGAGGGCGCCGATGCCGGCATCCACCAGGGCGCCGGCGATATTTCTTACCATGTGATAGAGGAATCCTTCGCCGGTGACGTAGATGCGATAGATGTCTCCCCTCTTTACGATGCGCACTTCATTCACCTTGCGGACCGGGTCGGAGGGGACGGAGTTATTTCCGCGGAAGGAGGTGAAGTCGTGGGTGCCCTCGATGACGCGAGCAGCCGCCTCCATCTTCGCCAAATCCAATTTCTTTCCGGTAGCCCAGATGTAGCGCTTCATGAATGGCGACGCCTCGCGGCTTTCGGAAAGGATATAGCCATAGGTCTTGCCAAAATTTCGGCGGCGCACGGAGAAATCCTCCTCCATTTCCCGGCTTTGTAGGACGCGGATGTCCGAGGGAAGGAAGGCATTCATGGCGTAGACGAAGCGATCCCCCGGGATGGTGGATTCGGTGTAGAAGGTGCACTCCTGCCCATACGCATGGACGCCGGCATCGGTGCGGGCCACGAAGTAAATGGTGGTCTTCTGCCCCGTCAGCTGCAGGAGCGTATTCTCCAGCATTTCCTGCACGGTCATCCGATTCTCCTGCCGCTGAAATCCGGCATAGTTCGTCCCTTCATAGGAAACGGTAATCCAAATATTTCTCACATTGGCTCCTTTGAAGTAAAAGGGATAAGGGATTAGGGATAAGGGATAAGGCGCTTTTACCGCAAATGAGGAGTTAGGAGTGAGAAGTGAGGAGTGGTGGTGCGGCGCGCAAATTAAGAAGCGCCGCGAGTTTAAAAAGTCAGCGCGCTTAGCTGCTTCCCCACTACCGTTTTCCGTTTACCGTATGACCGTTTACCGTCCCGCTTAACGATAGCGGGAATTGGATGGATAAATCGCTATATTGAAGCAGAGAAACGCTCTATTTCCCGCTATCTGCAAATGAGTCGGTTAACGGTTATACGGTAAACGGTTCACGGTAGTGGGGAAGCATCAAGACGCTTTTACCCATTTCAAAAACTCGCGCCGCTTTATGAATTGTGCGGCGCACCTCCACTCCTCACTCCTCATTCCACACTCCTCACTAATTCAAAATGTACAGTCCCATGAGCGCGCCTGTCACCAGGAAGGTGGCTACGAAGGCGTATGTATCCCGAGAGGTGTAGGCCAGCTGGTGCATTTTGGTGCGGCCTTCGCCGCCACGATAGCACCGGGCTTCCATGGCGGTGGCTAGGTCGTCGGCCCGCCGGAAGGCGGAGATGAAGAGGGGCACTAGGAGGGGAACCATATTCTTCGCCCGCTCCCACAGGTTGCCATTCACGAAGTCAGCGCCGCGAGAGGACTGGGCTTTCATGATGCGGTCCGTTTCTTCCAAAAGGGTCGGGATAAAGCGCAGCGCGATAGTCATCATCATGGCCAGCTCATGGGCCGGCACGCCGAAGCGGCGGAAGGGCAGAAGCAGCGCTTCGATGCCGTCGGTCAGGACGATCGGGCTGGTGGTATAGGTCAAAAGCGAAGAAAAAGCGATGAGGAAGACCAAGCGCAGGGTCATGATGACGCCATTTCGAAGACCTTCTTCGCTGATATGGATAAATTTCCAAGAGAATATTTCCGTCCCCGGGGTGGTGAGGATGTGGATCATCATAGTGAAGACCAGGATTACCCACAGAGGTTTGATGGATTTCCACACCATTTTCATCGGCACGCCGGAAATAGAAATGGTGCCCAGTGTGAAGGCGGTTACAAGCAGGTAGGAGTACGGATTATTGGCCAAGAAAATCGCCACGATGAAAATCATGGTGCACAGAATCTTCGCCCGCGGGTCCATCCGATGGAGGAAGGAGTCGCCGGGGTAGTATTGGCCGAGAGTCATATCACTTAGCATGTTTCTTACCTCCCAGCATAGCTACCATTTTTTCTACGGCCTCTGCCGTGGTCTTCGCATCCTCGGGCACGGGGATGCCTTTTTCTTTGAGGTATAACAAAGTCTGGGTCAGCGGCGGCGCATCGACGCCGCATTCCCTGAGCTCGTCTCTGTGATGGAGGAAAATATCCATCGGCTCGCCGTCCAGCACCAAATGGCCCTTGTGCATCACCAAAAGGCGGGTGGCCAGGCGCGCGATGTCATCCATGTTATGAGAAACCAGGATGACCGAGAACATGCCCTTCTTGTACCAGCTTTGGATGCGGGAGAAAATTTCCCGCCGGCCGATGGGATCCAGACCTGCGGACGGTTCATCGAGGATCAGGAAATCCGGATGCATAGCGATGACGCCGGCGATGGCCACGCGGCGCTGCTGCCCGCCGGACAGGCGGAACGGCGAACGGCCGGCAAAGGTGTCATAGTCGAGCCCCGCAAATTTCATGGCGTTCTTCACGCGCTTTGCCGTTTCCTCTTCATCGCAGCCCAGATTCATAGGCCCGAAGGCGATATCCTTCTCTACGGTTTCCTCGAAGAGCTGATGCTCCGGGTACTGGAAAACCATGCCCACCGAGTGACGCTTTGCCACGGCGGCTTTGGATTTCTCCGAGAGGTCTACACCATCGATGGTCACCTTGCCACTGGTGGGATGCACAAGGCCATTCAAGTGCTGGATCAGTGTAGATTTCCCGCTGCCGGTGTGGCCGATGATGCCGATGAATTCCCCTGGCTCGATGGTGAGATCCACATGGTCAAGAGCCACCTTTTCCAAAGGCGAGCCCTTACCATATATATAACTTATATCTTCGACGCGTATGGACATAGTGCTTCTCCTAGCTCCTCATCAGTCATGCAATCCTCAGGAATGGAGAATCCACTCCCCCGAAGGCCGTGGGCAATATCCGCAGCCACCGGTACATCGAGCCCCATCGCCGTGAGCTTGTCGGCCTGGGAGAAAACCTCCCGGGCGCTGCCCTGCATGCGGAGCTTCGTCTTGTCGAGCACCAATACATGGTCCGCCGTCACCGCTTCCTCCATGAAATGGGTGATGAGGACGATGGTGATCCCCTCCTTGCGATTCAGCTCATGGATCGTATCCATGACCTCCTTACGCCCCAAAGGATCCAGCATAGCCGTCGGTTCATCGAGGACGATGCAGTCCGGATGCATGGCCAAAATGCCGGCGATGGCGATGCGTTGCTTCTGCCCGCCGGAGAGCATGGCCGGCGAATGGGTGCGGTAAGACGACATGCCCACCTTCTCTAGCGCCGAATTCACGCGCTCACGGATTTCATCCGGCGGCACGCCCAAATTCTCCGGCCCGAAAGCCACGTCTTCCTCTACAATGGCGGCTACCAGCTGGTTGTCCGGATTTTGAAATACCATGCCCACCTTCTGGCGAATATCCCAGATGCGATCCATATCCGACGTGGACATGCCCTCCACCAGGATTTCCCCTTCCGTCGGCAGATGCAGCGCATTCAGATGCCGCGCCAGCGTGGACTTCCCGCTGCCATTGGTACCGATGATGGCAGTGAAAGAGCCCTTCTCGATGGTGCAAGTCACATCATCCAAGGCTTTGAAAGTCTTTCCATCCTCGGTCTCAAAGCTATGTGTCAAATGACGGATGTCGAAAAGAATCTCCCTCTCCGTCTGTGTATCCTGTGCCATAATGCCTCTCTATTCATAAAAGAATCAGATAACAATGATATTTCATAATACCAAATCTATCTCTTCATAGTCAAACCCATTGTATAGGGAAATGGGGGTATTGTCAATTGTGTTTCTTTTCGATGTAGACAATCAGATTTTAGTGATCAGTGGTCAGTGATCAGGGCGCATTTGGCGTAGGAGTCAGCAGTCATCTATAGGGCTAGCGACATAGTAGTCGGTAGCCGTAATACCTCAATGCTTGCACTAGCGCCAATTGCGTCCTGATCACTGACCACTGACCACCGATCACTATATCCCTAGCCCCTAATCCCTCCATCTCATGCTATAATGACAAGCAGAAAAAACAAAAGGAGTCCCCACCATGCATCACACCTTCTACGCCGCCCTGGTACTGGGGGCCGGC
>CAVEMF010000034.1:0-11549 GCA_963616715.1 Ruminococcus bromii
ACATCACCAACCATCATCCGCCCTACGGGCACCTTCTTCCCGAAGAAGGCAAGCGCGCCCTGACCACTAAACCTCTAACGCTCATCTCACAGCTATTTCCCTTGCCCGCGCCTTGAAAGCGCGATATAATAGGAGCATCGAATTTCATAGTAGTAGGCGATGGGGCCCGCGGCGATTTTTTGCTGTGGGCTTTTTGTTGCCTGAAGGAGGAAAAAGTATGTACAGTGTAGCAGCGCCTCATGCGAAGGGGAAGTGTGCGGAGGATAATATTTTTGCAGCGAACAATCGGGCGATCGCTTTGGCGAAGGAGATCGGCGCCGAGAATGTGGTGAATGCGACGGTGGGCTCGATTCTCGATGAGGATGGGAGCCTCGTGGTGCTTGACGTGGTGAAGGAGGAATTTAAAAATCTGACGGCGGGTGAAATCTGTGCGTATGCGCCGATCCAGGGGTATCGGGCGTTCCTTGATGACTGCATCGATCAGTGTTTCGGTGCGTCTCGTCCGGCGGGCTATATCGACGCTTGCTCCACGCCCGGGGGCACGGGGGTGCTGCATCATGTGGTGCACAATTACTCCGAGGTGGGCGATGAGGTGCTGATTTCCGATTGGCACTGGGGCGCTTATGATAGCCTCATCGATGACAACAACCGCAAGGTGCGGACGTTCTCACTTCTGACGTCGGAAGGGCATTTCGATGCGTCTGATTTCAAAGCGAAGGTGGATGAGATCCTCTCGAAGCAGGATAATCTGGTGATCATCTTGAATGGCATCGCTAATAACCCCACAGGCTATTGTCTCTCTGTCTCCGAGTGGCAGTCCGCGGTGGATGTGCTGACGGAAGCGGCGAAGGATGAGACGAAGCGCATTGTGCTCATCCCTGATGTGGCGTACTTGGACTATAGCGGCGAGAAGGAGGAGTGCCGGAAGTTCTTCAAAGTCTTCGGCGGTCTTCCTAGAAATATTCTGGTGGTGTGTGCGTACACGCTGTCGAAGGGCTTCACCATGTATGGTCAGCGCATGGGGGCGATGATCGGTATTTCTTCGGATAAGGATGTCATTAAAGAATTCGTGGATATCAATCAGTATGCCAGCCGTGCGTCTTGGTCGAATTGCAATAGCGCGGCGCAAAATGTGATGATCCGCATCTGCGAGGACCCGGAGAAGATTCAGAAATTGGACGCAGAGAGAGCGAAATATTTCCAGCTCATCCAGGACAGAGCGGCGATCTTCATGAAGGAAGCGAAGGAAGAGGGCGTGAAGTTCGTGCCATATATTTCCGGCTTCTTCATCACCATCCCGGTGACCCATTCGCAGGAAGTGTGCGACTACCTGGAGAAGGAGAATGCGTTCATGGTGCCGCTTGCCAAGGGCATCCGCCTGGCTGTGTGCTCCGTGCCGCTGGCAAAGATGAAGGGCCTGGCGCATAAGCTGGCTGTGGCTATGAAGGCGGCGGGAGCGGAGCAGTAATCGATGGCGTGAAGCTCTTAGCCTTCTTTGGGAAGAAGGTGGCCGAAGGCCGGATGATGGTTTGTTAGAGATCAGTGGTCAGGGCGCGTTTACCGGATGAGTCAGTAAGCACGCTTCCCGCTACTGCTGAATAGATCCTTCGACTTCGCTCAGGATGACGAAACGGGGACGGCGTCGGAGTCGGTGGGCGTGCTGGGGCTAGTGCGGGTGGATCCTTCGACTTCGCTCAGGATGACGAGATGTGGACGGCGGAGGAGGCAGCGGGCGTGCAAAGGGCTGTAGCGGTATGGCGCACTTTGTTTCTCCTGCGTTTTCCTCTCAATCGTCATCCTGAGCGAAGTCGAAGGATCCATTCAGCAATAGCGGAAGCATGCCCATTGCCTCATCCGCCCATCGCGCCCCGACTACCGACTACCGACTACTCACATCACCAACCATCATCCGCCCTACGGGCACCTTCTTCCCAAAGAAGGCTTCTTGCAGGCCAACCCCCGCCCTACGGGCCCTCCCCCTTCCGGAGGAAGGGGGTAATGCTTTATATCTCCTTCCTGGGGAAGGAGGTCACGCTAAGGAAGGCAACGCAATAAACCCCCGGTGTGTACTGATACGTACACGCCGGGGGTTTTGTATTTCTTATGCTCAGTCTTCTGCGAGGACTTCTTTCAGGATGGAGACGGCTTTTTGGAGCTGGTCCATGGGGATGTTGAGGGCCGGGAGGAGGCGGATTTTGTTTTTGGCGGTGAGGACGACGACGCCTTTTTCGAGGAGTTTGTTCACCAGGGGTCCGACTTCTTTTTCCGGTTCGATGCCGAGCATGAGGCCCATGCCGGCTACGGATTTCACGCCTTTGGCGCCTTCCATTTCTTTTTTGATGTATTCGCCTTTTTCTTTGACGGAGGCAAGGAGGGCGTCATCGATTTCTTTCATGATGGATACGGCGCCGGCGCAGGCGATGGGGTTGCCGCCGAAGGTGGAGCCGTGGGTGCCGTAGGTGATGACGTTTTCTGTTTTCTCGTTGAAGAAGCAGGCGCCGATGGGGAGGCCGCCGCCGAGGCCCTTGGCGGTGGAGACGATGTCCGGCTGTACGTCAAAGTTCATGTAGCCGTAGAGTTTGCCGGTGCGGCCGTTGCCGCTCTGTACTTCGTCGACGACGAGGAGGATGTCGTGTTCGTGGGCGTATTTGTTCACGCCTTCGAAGAAATCTTTGTCCAGCGGGTGCACGCCGCCTTCGCCTTGGATGGGTTCGACCATGACGGCGCAGATTTCCGGATGGGCTTCGCAGAGTTTCACGAAGGCGTCCAGGTCATTGGCCGGGGTGTAAAGGAAGCCGGGGGTCAGGGGGAAGAAGTTCTGGTGGAAGACTTCTTGGCCGTTGGCCGCCAGGGTGGTGATGGTGCGGCCGTGGAAGCTATTGATCAATGTGACGATGGTGGTGCGGTCTTTGCCGTATTTGTCGATGGAGTATTTGCGGGCGCCTTTGATGGCACATTCGTTGGCTTCGGCACCGGAGTTTCCGAAGAATACTTTTTTCATGCCGGTCTTCTGGCAAAGGATTTCCGCCAGCTCTGCGTCGGGCTGGGTGTAGAAGAGGTTGGAAACGTGGTTCAGTGTGTGCAGCTGTTTCTCCACGGCTGCCACCCATGGCTCGTGGCCGATGCCGAAGATGTCGACGCCGATGCCGCTCCCCAGGTCGATGTATTCTTTGCCGTTTTCATCGACGAGGGTGGAGCCTTTGCCGGATACGAAGCATACGGGGTAACGGTTGTATGCGTGGACTACGTAGGTCTGGTCTTTTTCTATGGTATTCATTGTGGGTTCCTTCTTTGCTGTAGTGGGTTAGTAATCAGGGGTCAGTGATTAGTGGTCAGGGTGCGTTTGGCGGTGGCGGGAGATGGAGGGGGATGCCGCTGGTGCTGATTGTGCCTCTTACGAGGCACTCCATCCCGCCCTATTGGGCGGCCCCTTCTCCAAGGGGCGACTCATGTAAGGCTACAATAACATAGGCAAGACAACGGTCGCGACGAACCGTCTACCGTCTACCGTCTACTGTCTACTGTCTACTAATCACTGATCACTAAACGACTAAACGACTATTTTATTTCACAAACATGGTCCCGAGGCCTTCGTCGGTGAGGAGTTCGATGAGGAGGGCGTGGGGGACTTCGCCGTTGATGATGAAGACTTTCTGTACGCCGTCTTTGATGGCGTCGGTGCAGGCGTCTACTTTGGGGATCATGCCGCCGCTGATGATGCCTTCTTTTTTGAGTGCTTCGGTGTCAGACAGGGTGAGGGCGTCGTAGAGGGTGCTCTTGTCTTTCGGGTCTTTCATGACGCCGTCGATGTTGCTCATGAAGACGAGACATTCGGCATTGAGGGCTGCGGCGATCTTGGTGGCTGCGGTGTCGGCATTGATGTTGTGGGCTTGGCCTTTTTCGTCTACGCCGACGGAGGAAATCACGGGGATGTAGCCGCCGTCTAAGGCGCTGTCGATAATCTTGGTGTCGATCTTATCGATTTCACCGACCCAGCCGAGTTTCTCGTCTTTGGTGTGGACTTGGATCATATTTCCATCGATACCGCACAGGCCGATGGCTTTGCCGCCTAAGGCGGAGAGGTAGGCGACCAGGCCTTTATTGACTTTGCCGGCCAGGACCATTTGCACTACTTCCATGGTGGCTTCGTCGGTGACGCGCAGGCCGTTTTCGAAATGGGATTCGATGTGGAGGGCGTCGAGCATGGAGTTGATGTCCGGGCCGCCGCCGTGGACGAGGATGACTTTCACGCCGATGAGGTGAAGGAGGAGGATGTCTTGCATGACGTGCTTCTTCAGGATCGGGTCGGTCATGGCGTTTCCGCCGTATTTGGCGACTACGTATTTACCGGTGTATTCTTTGATGTATGGTACGGCCTGGGTCAGTATCTCGGCCCGGATGGCATTGTCTGTGTTCATGGGTGTGTCCTTTCTGCTGCTATAGACCTCCTTCTTTTGGAAGGAGGTGACATGGTGGGCCAACCCCCGCCCTTCGGGCCCTCCCCCTTCCAACGGAAGGGGGTAAAGTTGTGGGGGGATCCGACCACCGACTACCGATCACTAAGCCGATAGCGGTAATGAGATAAATGGGATTGCAGTCAAGCGCGTCCCGACTACTGACTACCGACTACCGACTACAAGTCTACTAATCTACTACCAGTCCTGTTTCCGGCGGGAGGCCTAGCATGATGTTCATGCATTCGATGGCGGCGCCGGAGGCGCCTTTGCCCAGGTTGTCAAACATAGAGACGACCTGGATGCGTTCGTCGTTTCCTGTGATGTAGAGGGTCATGGAGTCTTTGCCGGCGTTTTCGTTGGCTGCCAGGAAGAGGGCGTTGGTTTCTTCTGTGCTAAGGGGGGAGACTTTGATGAATTTGGAGTCTTTGTAGTGTTTCTTGAAGATGTTGTGGAAGTCGTCGATGGTGATGTCTCCGGGGAGGCCGCAGGGGAGCTGCAGGAAGCCGGTGTGGAAGCCTACGGTGACTTCCATGCCGGCGTAGTAGTCGGCTACGATGGGCGAGAAGAGTGGGGTCTCGCAGAGTTTGCAGACTTTCATGATTTCCGGCAGGTGCTTATGTTTCTGGGAGAGGCCGTACTGCCGCGGGGATTCCAGGGGCAGGGTCTTTTCTTCTTCGTATTCTTTGATCATCTTTTTGCCGCCGCCACTGTAACCGGTGAGGGAGATGATGTGGAGGGGATAGTTGATGGGAAGGACGCCGGCGTGGACCAAGGGCTGCAGGATGGAGATAGCGCCGGAGGCGTGGCAGCCGGGGACGGCGACTTTCTGCGCGCCTTTGATGGCTTCGTATTGCTCGGCGGAGAGTTCCGGGAAGCCATAGACCCAGTCGTCTTTGGTGCGGTGGGCGGTGGAGGTGTCGAGGATGCGGATGCCGGTGCCTTCGGTGGCTTTTACGATTTCCCGAGAAGCGTCATCCGGGAGGCACAGGAACATGAGGTCCGCGTTCTTGGCGTATTCCACGATGGTGGGGATGTCTTTCCGTTTTTCGTCGGGGAGGGAGAGGAGCTCAATGTCGGTGCGGGAAATCAGGCGCTCGTGAAGTCTAAGGCCGGTGGTCCCCGATTCTCCAACAATAAAGACTTTAGGCAGTGCGTGCGTAGTCATTGTATTTCCTCCTCTCTTATTTCTCTATGGGGTAGTCCGCGAAGGTGGCTACCATGACAGCTTTGATGGTGGGCAGGCGGTTTGCGGCTTCCTCAAAAGCCAGGGAGAACGGTGCTTCGAATACGTCGTCGGTGACTTCGATGCCGTCGAGGCCGAAGCGTTCGTAGATGTCTTTGCCCACTTTGGTTTCTGTATTGTGGAAGGCCGGCAGGCAGTGGCAGAAGACCACGTCCGGGTTGCCGGTGTTTTTGATCATGTCCATGGTGATGCGGTATGGCATGAAGAGTTTGATGCGCTCGCCCCACAGTTCGTAGGGATCGCCCATGGTGACCCATACACCGGTGTAGATGACGTCGAGGCCTTTGACGCCTTCGACGGGGTCATCGGTGAAGGTGAAGGTGGCGCCGGTTTTCTTGGCGATTTCTTTGCACTTGGCGGTGAAATCATCTTCCGGGAAATATTGCGCCGGTCCGATGATGCGGAAGTCCATGCCGGCAAGGGCGGCGCCTGCCATGAGGGCGTGGGCCATGTTTGACTGGCCGTGGCCTACATAGGCGTAGGAAATCTGGTTCAATGGTTTCTTGAAATGTTCACGGAGTGTGAGGAAGTTTGCCAGCGTCTGGGTGGGGTGGTCGTAGTCGGTGAGGCCATTCCATACCGGGACGCCGGCTTTGGCGGAGAGTTCTTCCACGGCGCTTTGCTGAAATCCTCTGAATTCGATGGCGTCAAACATGGAGCCTAGGACTCTGGCGGTGTCGGCGATGGATTCTTTCTTGCCGATCTGGCTGCCCGTGGGGCCAAGGTATGTGGTGTAGGCGCCCTGGTCGCGGGCGGCTACTTCGAAGGCGCAGCGGGTGCGGGTGGAGTCTTTCTCAAAAATAAGGGCAAAATTTTTGCCCTTAAGTGTCTGGGCTTCTTTGCCTTCTTTTTTATCTTTCTTGAGCTGTTCTGCCAGGTCGAGGTAGTAGTTGAATTGCTCCGGTGTGTAGTCGAGCATGGTGAGGAAGGATTGGTTCAGTAAAGTATTCATGGTGGATCTCCCGTTTTTTGTAATTAGTAGTCAGTAATCGGTGGTCGGTAGTCGGGGCGCGTTGTCCGCTATTCACCCCCCCTTCCTTTGGAAGGGGGAGGGCCCGAAGGGCGGGGGTTGGCTTATCGCGCACGCCAACCTCCACCGCTTCGCGGTCCCCCTCCTTCCAGAGGAAGGAGGTATAGGCGGAAGGGATTCTTATTTATTGAGTGCCTCTACGCAGGCTGCGGCTTCCATGGTGACGCCCAAGGGAAGGATGGATTCGTCGATGGCGAAGCTTGCATTGTGGAGGGCCGGGGTGCCGGGCTTGCCGGTGCCGAGCCACATGAAGGCGCCGGGGAATTTTTCCAGATAGGAGGAGAAGTCTTCAGCGCACATGGATGGGAACTCCGGCAGAGCGATGTGCTCTTTGCCCAGGTAGGAGGCAGCGATTTCTTTCAGGAAATCAATTTTCTCCGGTGTATTGATGGTGGCGCTGTGGCCGCGGACGTAGTTCAGCTCCGAGTGGGTGCCAAACATGAGGTCCAGGCCTGCCAGGATTTCTCCCAGTCTCTTTTCCATCTTGTCGCGGAGGGCCGGGGTGTAGGTGCGGACGGTGCCTTCAAGGTATGCATCTTCGACGCCGACGTTGTAGCGGGTGCCGGCATTCATGAGGCCGATGGTGCAGACTACATTTTCCATGGGGTTCATCTCGCGGGAGATCAGGGTCTGCACGTCGATGATGAAGTGGGCAGCGGCCACGAGGGCATCGGTGCCGTTGTGGGGCTGTGCTGCGTGGGTGGATTTCCCTTTCACATGGACGTAGAAGCGGTCGGAGGCAGCCATGAGGTTGCCGGGCTTCAAGCCTACCACGCCGACGGGAAGCTCGGGCCATACATGAAGGCCGTAGATTTCAGAAACGTCGTCCAGCTTGCCGCTCTGCGCGATGTGGCGACCGCCGCCGATGGCTGCTTCTTCTTCGGCCGGCTGGAAGACCAGCTTCACGGTGCCTTTGAGTTTGTCCTTCATCTGGTTCAGCACGGCAGCGGCGCCAAGGAGGATGGCCATGTGGCTGTCGTGTCCGCAGGCGTGCATCTTGCCGGGGTTCTTCGAAGCGAAGGGAAGGCCGGTCTGCTCGGTTACCGGCAGCGCGTCCATATCCGCGCGCAGAGCCACGGTCTTGCCGGGCGCATCGCCGTGGATGTAGCCGATGATGGCGTTCTGGAAGAATCCGGTCTCAAACGGGATGCCCAATTTTTTGAGCTGGTCCTGGATGTAGAGAGAGGTATTCACTTCCTCGCCGGACACTTCCGGATAGGAGTGGAAATGGCGGCGCCAGGTGACGACCTGTGGAATCACGGCGTCGACTTTTTCTTTGATTTCTTTTTCAAACATTTGCATTGTCCCCTTTTTATGGAAGCAGGATTATAAGCTTTATACATTCCTTATGCAGGATTTCTATCTCATTTCAAGGAAATCGGGGCTTATATTCTGCTTTTTGAAGAATAATAGTGAATTGAACTGTGATAATTATACAACTACTGGAATAAGTATGCAAGTAGATTTTTGAGGAAATCGATGGAGGTGTAGTAATTAGGGGTCAGTGATCAGTGATCAGTAGTCAGGCGCGTGCCCCTGCGTCCCCACTACCGTGAACCGTTTACCGTATAACCGCATACCGTGCATACTGATGATAGCGAGCCGTGAGGTGATAAGCTCTCCTGTGGAAAGGTATATCGCTCCATGGCTCGCTATCGGTAAAAGGATCGGTTAACGGTTACACGGTAAACGGATAACGGTAGTGAGGCAGCAGGTACGCGCGCCCTGACCACTGATCACTGACTACTGTTGAGGATGCAGGCTTCCGTGCAGATGCGGAAGCAGCCAAACGCGCCCCCTCCCTTGTTTCCCGCTCTCCTCTCGTTATATAATAGGCTTACCTAAAAATGGGAAACGGGGGTATTTCGTATGAAGAGAGAAATCTTGGCGGCACTCTTGGCTTTGGCGCCGTGGTACATGGCGAGCGGGGCGGAGGTATTTACGCTTTCGCCGGTGACGGTGACGGCGGAGCGTGTGGGCGTGAATCTGAAGGACGAGCCGCAGGCGGTGACGGTGGTGAAGGAAGAGGATTTCCAGCGGCTGGGGGCTTCGAATGTGTCTGAGGCTTTGGCTACTGTCTTGGGCCTCGACCTGTCCCGGGGAAGTCAGAATAGCACGTCCGCCATGGGCGGCCACCAGGTGATGCTCCGCGGGATGAATACGAATCAGACTTTGATCTTGGTGGACGGTAGGCGGCTGGCGGATGAGGACACGAGCCAGACGAAGAATGTGTATCTTCTTTCGCGGATGGATCTTTCCAAGGTGGAGCGCATCGAGGTGCTTCGGGGGCCGGCGGCGGCGATGTATGGGTCCGATGCCATGGGCGGGGTGATCCAGATCATCACGAAGAAGCCCGGCGAAGCGTCGGCGGCCTATGGTTTCCAAGTGGGAAGCCGGGAGAATGAGACTCACTTCCGCTATGACCCGGGGAAATTGGGGCGCTGGAGCGTGGCGGTGGACGGTCGCATCACGAAGGTGCGGCCCATTACATTTCGAAATGTGGACGCTACGGCCAACGCGCGCGGCGTAAAGTACGATGGCTACGACACGCCGGCTTATGGAAATCAGGAAAGCTTTGGCATCGATGGGATTTATGATTTCCAAAATGCCAATCAAAATAAGCTCCGGGTGAATGTGGATTATTTCCATGAGAAGACCACCATGCGCATGGCGGACGCCACCAGCGAGCTCTATAAAATGATGGCGGCCTCCGGGGCGCCTTCCGGGCATACGGATTTCATGAAACAGATCCCGCCTATCGTAGTGCAGCAGGGGGCAGTGAATCGCGCCGAGCGCACCGAGTGGAGCGGGGCCTTGACTTACACGGGGCAGACGAAGCGGAATGATTACGAGGGCCGGGTGTACTACAGCCACCTCAAAAAATTTTCGGAAAATATCAATGCGCGGCCCGGGAGTGAGGGGGCGGATCTTTCGGCGTTCATAGGGACGCCGTATGAGGCGATGATCCCGCATATCCAAGAGATGATCGATGCGCAGCTGGATCTTCGGATGCCGCGGTATGCAGCCGACGAGGGGCGCTACAGCCTTTGGGGATTCGAGGGCCGGGACACCATGCGCTTTGCCAATCACACATTCACCTTCGGCGGCGAATTTACAAAGACCATTTACAAAGGGACGCGGCTGATTTCTCAGCAGACAAATCCCGGGGACATGGCGAGCCACGAGCGCTATGAGTCGGCGGTCTACCTGTCGGACCTGTGGCGGGTGAATGAGAAGCTCTATGTGACGCCGTCGATTCGTTTTGCCAAAGGAAATCAGTATGGCTTCGTGGGCACGCCAAAGATCGGCATGACCTACAAGCTGGATGATCGCACCCGCGTGAAGGTGAACTGGGGCAAAGGCTTCCGGGCGCCCACCATCAGCGAGCTTTATCTCCAGATGGATACGGGCCATCCGGTGATGGTCTATGGAAATCCGAATCTGTCACCGGAGAAATCGAAGAGCTATGACTTCGGTCTCGAATGGGAACGGGGGCGGACAGAGTATAAGATTTCCTATTTCCATAATAAGGTAAAAAATTTAATTGACACAGAGCGTGAGTCCACCTGGTATCACTATGTGAATCGAGATGAGGCGAAGATGGAGGGCCTCGAGGCGTCGCTCACCCATCCGCTCAATGACCGCTGGACCCTTTCGGCAGGCTACACATACCTGGACGCCAAGGACACGAAGGCGAATGAGCGATTGGAGAATCGCAGCCGCCAGACCGTCACCTTCGCGCTGGACTATGACGACCATCAGGACTATGGCTTCACCGGGAAAATCTGGGACAGCTTCCATGGCGATTACTATTTCGATGGCCATGACTACACCTACCACGCGGTGAACCTTTCTATCCAAAAGCACTGGGGCAAGGCCTATACCCTGAAGGCCGGGGTCTATAATATAGGAAATAAAAAAGTGGACGACCTCTATGTGAATGGGACGGAGTGGTATCTGGGAATGGAGAGACGGTGGTAGGAGCTGGGTGGTCGGTAGTCGGTGGTCGGGTGCGTTTGGCTGCTGCCCCACATCCGTGAACCGTTTACCGAGTAACCGTACACCGTGCATACTAATGATAGCGAGCCGTGAGGTGATAAGCTCTCTCGCAGAAAGATATATCGCTCCACGGCTCGCCAACGGTAAAAAGATCGGTGAACGGTTACACGGTAAGCGGATAACGGTAGTGGGGAAGCAGCTAAACGCGCCCCGACTATCGACCACCGACTACTCCATATAAAAAGAGCCGAGAGAAATGGATGATTTCTCTCAGCTCTTTTTATGTGTTTTGACTAAGTACGCTTTTTACAAATTCGGGAGTACTGCGAGTGGCTTAGACAATGACTTCGACAGGCGTCTGCATGGATGCCATGTTTAAGATAATTTCTCGTCTTTCCTCTTCATGGCCCTCTTGTCTACTGATCCGATCTCGTCTTTTCAGTTCCATAGCTAATGTCATATATTCTCGCCTCGTTTCGTCATGTCTTTTCACACGGAGCACTTCTTGCTCCACGGTTTGGGTAAAGGATCCTTCAGCAGACTTTCCATCTACGTAGCGCAGGAAGGCTGCGATATCCGGATCGATATTCTCATCACGGCTCTTACTATTTAAGAAAATTTTCGTAGCTTCGTCCTGAAGTTCTAAGCCTTCACACTCGACACATCGATTCCGGAAAGTGTAAATAGGCAGGCCTTTGTGGAAGGGATCGAAGGTGCAGATGAAAATGATAAAGGAGGGATTCAGCGTGTCATAGTCGCCGCCTTTTTATAAAGCGGCGCGAGTTTTGAAATGAGAGCGCATTTACCTGCCACCTCACTA
>CAVEMF010000035.1:0-4967 GCA_963616715.1 Ruminococcus bromii
CTCCGGATTTCTACTGTAAAAAATCAAACGCTAACGAAAATTTAGAGAAATATTTCCAAAGATAACAAGAAAATAGGATTTCCGTGGGGGACAAGCACACAAAATCGCCTAAATCGCTTGACCAAAACAGCATTGGGCGATATAGTTAAATACAGTGGATAATTATGAATTCGAATAGGTGATAAAATGTTTAATTTACCCGAAAAGTATGTTGTCATTGATGGTTTCAAAATTCCGGCCGACAAAGGCGAAGAGTACAAGCGTCTTCGTGATAGCATGTCCAAAGCCGCTGATAAATTTTTCCATACCTTTTGCGAAGTGGTGAAGAAGGAAAAACTCTATGACCTTCTTGGCGAAGGGATCGTGGGCTATTCTTCTACCGGAGAGATGCTGGCTCGTGTTTCCTTGGACCCCTTTGAACTGTCTGCTATGAATGTAGCCAAGCAGAGAAAAGCTTTGGAGAAATACATGCTTGCCACCAATGGCTATGATGAGGATGACTACCAGCAGCTTCTGAAAGAGTTTAACGAACGGAAAGCTGAAAGAAAAGCAAAGAAAGAAAGCAAAGAAAAATAATAATAGGAAGGAACGTACTGCTATGATTCATTTGATCCTGGACAGCACCTCAGGTGTCAGCGAAGATTTTTTGAGACAGCATCCCAATGTGCATATGATCCCGCTGACTATTGAAATAGGAGATGAGTATGTGCCCGAAAACAAGGCCACCATCAAGGCGGTCATTGATCGTTCGGAAGCCACGAAAAAATCCGTTCCCACCAGCCAGCCCAGCACCGGCGATTTTTTGAAAATGTTTGCAGAGATTCCGGCAGAAGATCCGATTATCATGCTGTGCATTTGCGCGACCATCAGCGGCACTTATAATGGAGCCCTTTTGGCTGCCCGCCAGTCCGGCCGCAAAAATATCACTGTGGTAAATACCAAAACCACGGCCATCGGCATGATTCATCTGGCTCTGGACGGCCTGGAACTCATCGAAAAAGGCGCGTCCTACGAAGAAGTGGCTAAGGAGCTTTTAGAAGCTTCGGAGCGCACCGGCCTTACGGTCGCTCTTGACACCTTGGACTATATCCAGCGCGGCGGGCGTATCGGCCGCGCAGCGGGCCTCATCGGCAGCATTCTCAAAATCAAACCGGTTATTTATCTCGATACAAATAACGAAGTCAATGCATTGGCCAAAGTGCGCACTGCCAAGAAGGCCAATCAGACGATGCTCAAATATTTAGAAGAACGGGCACCCTTCAAGAGAATCGGGGTCGTCCATATCGAAAATGAAGAGGGCGGAAAAGCTCTCCATGCTTTGGTTCAAGAACAGTATCCGGACATAGAGGTCACTCTTACCCTGGCTACTCCTGTTTTGTCAGCTTATCTGGGACCGGGGCTTACAGGAGTCATTTTTGAATGTGCCAAATAATGGGGGAGAGAACAATGTATACAGTCATTGACGGGAATTGTTTCAAGAACATGCTGATCGGGGCGTATCAGCTATTTCAGAAAAAGTATGAAATCATCAATCAGCTGAATGTATTTCCGGTGCCTGATGGCGATACAGGAAATAATATGCTGAATACACTGAAATCCATGTACAGCATGATCGCTGACGTGAGCCCGGAAGAACCGGTAGGTATCATCGCTGAGAAAGCCTCTGCCGGTGCTATCATGGGCGCTCGCGGAAATTCCGGCGTCATTTTGTCGCAGATCATCCACGGCATCAGCCGCGGCCTTCATGGAAAAAAGACCGCTTCCTGCGGCCAGATGAGCAAGGCTTTCCAGTATGGCATCCTCTATGCGTACCGCGCTGTTACGAAACCGGTGGAAGGCACCATCCTTTCCGTCGCTCGCGGCATCGCCAAAGGAACCCATGATGTATACAAGAGCGAAACCGATTTCAGCAAAATCCTCGAAGCATCCATCGACTCCGGCAACGAAGCACTGGCTAAGACACCGGAACAGTTGCAGATCCTGAAAGATGCCAATGTAGTGGATGCCGGCGGACAGGGCCTGATTTTCTTCCTCATGGGTTGCCTCAATGGCCTCACCGGTAAAGTGGAAGATATCGAAGTCGATGTGAAACCGGTCATCAGCCGCTTGGAAGCGAAGGGCGAATCCTTCTCCATCGAATATCCGTACTGCACCGAATTCATCATCAGCCCATGCAAAGTGGAAGCCAAAGAAGTGAGAAAGAAACTCTCTTCCTGGGGGGAATCCATGATTGTAGCAGCCGGGGACAACCTGGTGAAGGTACACATTCACGCGCAGCGCCCGGGCCACGTGCTCGATATGGCTGCGGACTGGGGCACCCTCCACGACATCAAATGCGATAACATGGTGGACCAGTTCCATAAAAATAAAGAAAAGCAGCAGAAAATGGCCAAGAAACCTCTGGGCATCCTGACTGTGGTTTCCGGCGATGGCTGGACCCAGCTCTTTGAAAAAATGGGCGCCGATGTGGTGTCCGGTGGTCAGTCCATGAATCCGTCTGTACAGGAACTCTCTGCAGGCATGGAAAATGGACAGTATGAAAAATACATCATTCTGCCGAATAACAAAAACATCATCCTTGCTGCGCAGCAGCTGAAGAAGATGCTGGGTGAAAAGGTACATATCGTGCCGTCCACGAACCCCATGGAAGGCCTCGCGGCAGCAATGGCATTCTCCGCTGATGCCACTATCGAGGAAAACTTGGAAGCCATGACCGCGCAGATGGGCGAAATCAAGACCGGCATGATCACCACTGCTGTCCGCGATAGCATCGTCGGCGAATCGGTGATTCACAAAGATGATTTCATGGGACTCGTCAAAGGCCATGAAGTGATTTCCCTCGCTGATTTCTGCCAGTGCTTCCATGAAGTGCTGGGCCTTCTGGTAGACGAAGATACAGAAATCGTGACCGTATACTACGGCGCGGATCTTTCGGAAGAAGACTGCCAGGCAGAGCTTGCCAAAGCAGAAGAACTCTATCCGGATGTGACCTTCGAAATGTACGAAGGCAGCCAGCCGCTGTATCCGATGTTCATCGCTGCTGAATAAGAAAAAGGTAGATATAAAAATTTATAAAGGCCACGAACAATGAGAAATCATTTTTCGTGGCCTTTTTGCATGCTATATTAAAAGATTTTTAGAACAGAATATTTTATGCTACAATAAGAGAAAATGAATTTCGCGTGCAAAGGAGGGGAGCGATGAAGCAGCTGGTGACATACTACCGCATGGCTGAAGATCGGGAGGAGGAAATCGAATCGCTGGTCTATGGGGCGGGCTTTGACGGGGTAGAGAATTTAATTTATGGGACGAAGGCGGCAGCGCAGCCTTTTGCCAGGGTGACCCAGGGGGTGCATCTCAAGTACTGGCCCTACTGGATGGATTTTTATCTGGGAAATCAGGAGGCCTTGGCGAAGAATTTCAAAGACAGGGAGGCGATCTCTGCTTTTTATGGGGCAGACACGCCGGAGGCTTGGATTTCTTATATCCAAGGAAATATACAGGCCGCCCTGGCCGAGAAGCCCCATTACCTGGTGTGGCATGTGCAGGAAAATACGGTGGAAGAGTCGTACACTTGGCGCTTTCACTACAGCGACCGGGAGGTGCTGCGCGGCGCGGCGGAGGTGTATCGGGCGGTAAAGCATCTCATCCCGGATGGCGTGTATGTGCTTTTTGAAAATCTCTTTTGGCCCGGACTTTTTCACATGGAGCCGGCGAATATCGAATATTTTTTCAAAGAGCTGGATGATCCGTCTCATACCGGCCTTCTTTTCGATACCGGTCACTACATGGTGACGAATCCGGATTTGCAAAACGAGGCAGAGGCGGCGGATTTCATCGAGAAGATGGCGGGAAATCTGGGGGAGCTGAGCGCTCTTATAAAGGGCATCCATCTAAGCTGCTCCCTTTCGGGGGATTATGTGAGATGTTTCAAGAGAGAAGTGCCCAAGGATTGGGATTGGTCTATGATGATGCGTCACGTGTGTGCGCTGGACCGGCATGAGCCTTTCCAAACCGACGCGGCCAAGCGGATCGTAGCGGCCCTGCAGCCGGAGTATGTGACCCATGAACTTTTCGGAAATACATTTCCCGAAGCGCTGGCAAAGGCGAGGGGGCAGAGGGAGTTACTGAAGTAAGCACATAAAAAAGCGATGACATTTTTGTCATCGCTTTTTTATGTGGTCGTTACTAGCGCTAGGGGTTTAGTAATTAGTGGTTAGTGATCAGTGATCAGGGTGCCCCACGAGACGCCAGGAGAGATGGAGTAGCAGTCAAACGCGTCCCGACCACCTGTTACCGACTACTAATTTCGATAGAAGCATAAATGCTGAGTTGGCGCAAAAGGTAAACGCGTCCTGATCACTAATCACTAATCACTGATCACTGATCACTAAACCGATAGCGTTACTCACACAGAATTATTTTGTCTCCGCGCCTTCTACCGGGCTCGGGTAGAAGTACATGATGCGGTCGGGCTGGAAGGTTTTGTTTGCCAGCTTCTTGGCCAGGATCGGAGTCATGGCTTCTTCGAATTCTACGATCTGGATGGGGGAGAGGATGGTGTCTTCTACGAGAACGAAAATCATCGGCGAAACTTCCGGTGCATTTTCCGGCACTTCTTCGCGATCCAGGGGGATGCTGAAAATCAGACGGACAGTAGCGGTGTACTGGTCTCTGTAATCAAAAATGGTGCCTCTATAGGTATTTTCCCAAAGGGTGCGCATCAGGTCAATGTGGTAAGGGTCCTGGTTTTCTACGTTTTCCAAATTCAAATCTTCCATGGTTTCCTCCTAAATGAAATGGTATGGTACTTACTTATTTTACATGAAAACGGGAGATTTGGAAAGAGAGCTTTCCTTGTAACAATCGTGGTTTAGTAGTCGGTAGTCAGTGGTCGGTAGTCGGGGCGCATTTAAATTTTTGCGTACATATCAATGTATGCATTAGCGGTAGGCAAGAATCGATTA
>CAVEMF010000035.1:4977-5559 GCA_963616715.1 Ruminococcus bromii
AATGGTATGGTACTTACTTATTTTACATGATATGGCGGGAAAAGGAAAGGTTTTAGGGGGGAGTAATCAGTGATCAGGGGTCAGTGATCAGGATGCTTCTGGTTCCCTAGTCATGTGACGCAGCAGTCAAACGTGTCCTGAATACTGACCACTAATTACTGATCACTAATTCTTTTCATTTATCCGACGATTTGACAAATAATTGATAATTCTTCTTGACAGGAAAAATGGGATTTAGTAATCTTATAGCGTAATTTCAAGTTAGTTATGCCTAATTTTATGAAATAGGATTGACTACGGGTAGAAATTACTATTGACTACTTTTCGTTAACAAAGAGGAGGGCCTATGCCGAGAACCGAAGTGGGAAAGGTCATGGGCACATTTCTTTCTATCACCACCTTTGAAGAAAAAGGGGAAGCCGCGATTGTCCCTATTTATCGTGCGTTTTGGGACATAGAGCAAGCGGTGAGTCGATTTCTTCCGGAAAGTGATCTTTCGAAAATCTGTCAAGTGGCCGGTGAGAAATCAGTGGCTGTATCGCCCGTGTGTCTTTCCATTTTACAAACAGCTATGAAGCAGGC
>CAVEMF010000035.1:5569-11532 GCA_963616715.1 Ruminococcus bromii
CCACTGTAGGCGCCTTGACAGCTTTGTGGAATGTAGGGCAAAACAATGAAAAGGTCCCGCAAAAAGAGGAGATAAGGCGCGCCGAGTCTTTAATTGATTACCGCCGCATTCTTATCGATGGGGATACCGTATTTCTCAAAGAAAAAGGCATGTCCCTGGATTTGGGCGGCATGGCGAAGGAGTACGCACTGCACAAGGCGGCAGAAATCGCAAAGGACATGGGCGTCCCGGCGCTTTTGATCGATGCCGGCGGCGACATGTGCCTCATCGGAAATAAGCCGGATGGTAGCGTTTGGCGTATGGGTGTGCAGCATCCGAGGCGGAAAGAAACCTTGGCGGCTGCGATTTCCATGACCGAGTGGGATACCATCGAGACGTCGGGGGACTACCGGAGGTTTCTGGCAAAGGTTGATGTATTTCAAAGTCATATCTTCCAGCTTCATGGAGATAGCGAACCTTTGATCAGCGCCACTTTGATTTATAAGCGGGGACGGGACATGCTTCCCATCACCGGCGCCGCTTGCGTGGCGGGAGGCCTTGCGAGGACGGCGAAGTGGCTCGAAAAACTTCCATCAGTGGAGGGGATTTTCATCACCGCTGATAAGAAGGTCTATGTGACCGAAGGGATTTCCTTTGTCACAAAAATCTTGACGACAGACTTACAACGCAAAGCACTGATTTTGAATCGATAGATGAGGAGAATGGATTTCATGGATATCATAGAAACCTTTAAAGCCGGCGGGCCGGTGATGTACTTGATGCTGCTGGGCTCATTCTGCGTAGCAGTGATTATGATCGAGCGCTTCCTTTTTTACCGCCACGCTGAGAAGGGCATGAAGACCTTCGTTGAGCAGCTGCCGCTTCTTTTGGCGGGCCGCAATTGGTGGGATGCCTATGAGTCTATGAAGAATGAGGACAGCGCCCCGGCCTATGTGGCTGTGGAAGGCGTGAAGGCCATGGCCGAAGGCCGTGACTCGGAGCTGGCTTTGGAAGTGGCGTACAATACCGCTGCTGCAGAGCTTCGCGCTCGTCTGAATTACCTCTCTACTTTGGTGACACTCTCGCCGCTTTTGGGGCTTCTTGGTACCATCGCCGGCATGATTTCTTCTTTCAATATTTTCAATCTCCAGGCCGGACAGCCCATGGCTATCACCGGCGGCATCGGCGAAGCGCTGATTGCTACCGCCACTGGCCTTTGCGTAGCGATTTTCGCTTTGGTGGTGCACAGCTACTTCGCTTCAAGAATGGATAGCATCCTGACGGCGGTAGAACAGGCCGAGGCCATTGTGACGGCCGAGGTGAGAAAGAGAGGCCGCTGATGGCTAGGAAAAGAGATTTCCACCAGTTGAAGCAGCCGGAAGTCATCATCATCCCCATGATCGATATCATGCTATTTCTCTTGGTATTCTTCATGGTGAGCACCATGTATATGGTGCAGCTGAATACCCTTCCGGTGAGTCTGCCTGCCGCTTCTTCTCCGCAGCAGGAATCGAAGCCCACGGTGGTTTCCGTCACTGTCAATAGAAAAGGAAATATTTTCTACGACATGGAAACGAAGCCTTCCATCGAGATTTCCGACAAAGCGAAAGCGACGCTGGCTGAAAAGCCCGATGCGGTCTTCGTGGTTCGCGGCGATAGAGAGACAAGCTATCAGGATATCACCCGCGTGCTGGATGCATTAAAAGGCGCCGGCGCAAAGCATGTATCTCTGGCAGCGGAGGCGAAAGGGAAAATGGCACCTCTTCCCGAAGAGGAATGATTTTTGAAATATATGAGGTAAGCTGATGCATTATCGTACGAATTGGGCGCTGGTCGTGGCCTTGGCGCTGGCTCTCCATGGCGGGGTTCTGGGAGGCTACACGCTTCTCACACCGCTTTTGGAAACCAAGAGCGAAGTGCCTAGCCAGATGCCGGACATGATAGAAATAGAGAATGCACCGGAAGGTGGCGAAGGGGACGAGTCCGATGATCCGGGCTACACCGAAGGGGAAGATGAAGGTTCTCTGGTGGGCCAGGCGCTTCCTGATGAAGGCGTGAGCGGCATCAAGGAAGCGGACATCGCCAGTGGCCCCGAGGCGGAAACCGACGTGAAGGCTGTGAAGGCAGCCATGGAAGCCCCGCCGCCTGCGGAAATAGAAAAAGATCCCGAGCCTTTGACCCAGGAAGAAGCGAAGGTGGATCCCAAGACACCGGATGCCGAGCCCATTGTGGCGGAAAGTGAAAAAGAGGCCATCAAAGAGTATCAGAAACAGGTAGAGGCAGCCCAGAAGGATCCGAAGAAAAAAGTTTCCAATACCATTGTCATTGCCAAGAAAGGCAGCGGCAAGGCGAAACAAATGGGTCAGCCGCCGATCACCATCACCGACAGCTATCCGCCGGAAGGCATGTATAAATTCAAAGGAGTCATCCGCGTATTCACCACCATCGGCACCGATGGCAAGGTGAAGGCGACGAAGATCAGCGTCACCTCCGGCAGACGAAGCGCCGATGAGCTGGCCATGGCCTTCTGCCGCCGCTGGACCTTCAAACCGGCATTAGACGGCGAAGGGAAACCCATGGAGAGCGTGAAGCTCATCCGCATCCCCTTCAATCTGCCCCCGGAAAAGATGAAGGACCAGATGGATAGGAATGGGTAATGGCGCGGTAGCGCTAGAGTTGTAGAAATTAGTGATCAGTGATCAGTGATCAGTTGACAGCGTTTTGGGCGTTCCTGATCACTAATCACTGATCACTAATTACTAAACTACTAATAATAAAAGGAGGACACCATGCTGAAGAAAATACTTTGCATCATCACAGCGATCCTGCTTTCCACTTTCTTGTCGGCTATGCCGGCGGAAGCGGCGCAAAACTGGATGCAGTCTTACAATCACATCGAAAAGATGATCAATGAAGCCATCGATACCTACAAGAGTGGGGACATCGAAGGAGCGAAGAAATTGGTCAACGATTCCTACTACGGGGTCTACGAAACCGACGGCCTGGAAAAAGCCATCCGTACCACGATTTCTTCGAAAAATGCAAACATCACCGAATACCAGTACAGCAAGCTGAAACGGGCCATCCGTGATAATGAAGGGGAGGAAGCTGTCCGCAAGGAAGCGACTGCCCTCCTTACCATGATGAAAACCGATATCGGCACGTTGGATAACAAAGGCGAAGGCGGCGGCCGTTGGTCCTCCTTCTGGCCGGCATTCCTGATCCTCATCCGTGAAGGCGTGGAAGCCATCCTGGTCCTCGTAGCCATCATGGCATACTTGGCGAAATCGGGAAATAAAAAATATCTCAATACGGTTTACAACTATTCCATTGCGGCGGTCATTGCCAGCTTCGCTTCGGCTTACGTATTCAGCGTAATCCTTGACAAATTTGCCGTCGGTGCCTCCCGTGAACTTATCGAAGGCTGCACCGCTATCATCGCTGTTTTCGTACTCCTGTCCATGAGCTTCTGGATGGGCGGCAAAGCGAAAGCAGAGGAATGGAAACGCTATATCGAAAGCATGATCAAGACCACCATCACCACCGGCAAGGCGAGAGCTTTGGGCTTCGCAGCCTTCCTGGCAGTGTACCGCGAAGGCGCAGAAGTGATCCTTTTCTACCAGGCTCTCTTCAATGGTGCCTCCGGTGATACCGATATGATTTGGTTCGGCTTCGGTGCCGGCGCCGTCGTATTGGCTGTGATTTTCTTCGTCATCCAGCAGGGACTTTTCAAGATCCCGCTTCGTCCTTTCTTCATCGTCACCAGCGTCCTCATGTACCTCATGGCTGTCTCCTTCGTAGGCGGCGGCATCAGCGAACTGCAGGAAGCCCAGGTGATTTCTCAGACTCCATTCGAAGCCGAATGGTTCCCGAACATCGACTGGCTCGGCCTCTATCCGACACTGGAAACCTGCGGCGCGCAGGTAGCGCTCCTGGTGATCGGTATCGCTTACTATTTCTATAGTAAGGCGAAGGAAGCTTAGTATTTAGTAATCAGTGATTAGTGATTAGTGATTAGTCCTCGTTTGATGACATGCGCACATTTCGGTGTTACCTGTATGTACGCTGATGCTAAATGCGTCCTGACCACCAATTACCAATTGGCGATCAGTGATTAAGACTCTTTTGACAGCACACACATACATCGGTGTCATCGATATGTGTATTGACGTCAAATGCGCCCTGATCACTGATCACTAATCACTGACCACTAAACCAATAGCGGCAACCCGCCACTTAACGATATATCAGAGGCCTTGATCTCCAGGGCTTCTCTTATATATATATGTTTTCATATTTTTTTAATAAGGAGAGATTCAAATGGCAAGCTTCAAAAAAGCAATGGCAGCAGCACTGACTGCAGCAGCACTGGTAGCAGGCGGCATGACCGCATCTGCAGGTTTCCAGGAATACCCGATCGGCGACGAACAGGAAGACACCGAAAACCATTTCAAAGTAGCACTGGTTTATTTCCAGCCAGTACAGATGGAACCGGCCGACATGGCTCTGGCTCCCGATAAAGCAGACATCCATATCGAAACCGACATCCACGCTACCGAAGGTAACGAATGCGGCTTCGGCGTAGGCGAATGGATCCCCTACATGACCGTTCACTACAAACTGACCAAACAGGAAACCGGCGAAGTCATCGAAGGCGCATTCATGCCTATGAGCGCTGACGACGGCCCGCACTACGGCGCAAACATTAAACTGGCTGGCGCAGGCACCTATGACTGCGAATTCTCCTTCGACAGCCCGGAACGCAATGGCTACACCCTCCATGTAGACAAAGAAACCGGCGTAACCGGCCACTTCTGGGAAGAACCGGTCGTTATGCACTGGACCTTCGACTACGTTCCGCGTAACTGGTAATCCCCGGTAATCCGGCTTTCAAAGTAGCAGATCATTGCTTCTTTTGGTAAAAATACGCTGCGGCATGATTTCCTCCTGTGGAAGAGCGCCAATCCCATAGGGGGTCGGCCGATATTCATAGGAGGAAATCAGAACGCAGCGATTTTTATTTCTTGTTGACCAATAGCCGGTGGGGACAAGGCGGAATAAGGCTAGTGGTTTAGTAATTAGTGACTAGTGATCAGTGATCAGTAAATGGCGAAACATTTCTGTGTTAAAGGAAAGAGCAACAACTCTTCGAAGCAGTCAAAAGCGCCTGATTACTGATCACTGATCACTGATCACTAACTCGATAGCGTTATCGCGCCATTATCCCTAGCGGCTAGTGGTCAACGTTTCCCTTATTTTTAGAAAGGAGTTCATTATGCAGATACAATTACAAATGTTTCTGCAGCAGTTCATTCCGGCCATGGAATTTGGGACTGCTATGATGACGCCCTTTGCTGTGCTTTTTGCAATTTTGTACAGCTACCAGGGCGGGGCTCTCAGAAAGACCTTCCGCAAAGCGCTGTATTGGGCGTTTTGGGGCTCTGTCTTTATCATCGCGGTAAAGCAGGGGACTCGAAATGCAGTCAGCCGCGAAGGCTTCGAAGGGCTCATGGCATTTTTCGCTGTATTCAGTGAAATCGTCCTTGCCACCATTCTTTTGGGGGCGAAGGAGAAATTCGAAAAGAGAGCAAGCCTTTTCAAGAAGGCCATGATCGTCAATGTGCTCACGGTCACCATGTACTACGGCTTCGAGCTGTGGCTCATCCCGGTGCAGACCTTCTTGAACGTGAGCAGTATGGTGTCTGTGAATATGCTCATCCGCATGATGGGCTTCTTCGGCGGTGTATTCACAGCGACGCTGGCAGCCTGGTTCATCTATCACGCAGCGAAATCTTTGAATCACACCCGCCTTCACATGGTGTATCTCATTCAGATCGCAGCACTCTTGATCCAGCAGGTGATTTATCTCATCCAGATTCTGATGGCCCGCGGCATTCTCCCGGCTCGCGCTTTGATCAAAATCATGGCACCTATCATCAACCATCAGGATTGGTTCATTTTCGTGGTATTCTTTGTCGTATTCA
>CAVEMF010000036.1:0-5973 GCA_963616715.1 Ruminococcus bromii
CCCGTATTTACTTGAATTTTTCAAGCTAAGGACTTGAGGTTTTCAATTGGAATCGGGGTTTTGGCGTGCTAGAATGTCAGTAACATGTAGGTGATGATTAGAAATCACTATCGGGAAATATGGATTCTGTGATGTAAGATTTGAGAATGGTAAGCGGCTTGTGAGTGGCTGTGACTGGCGAACCCGTATTTCCTCAGCTGAATTACTAGGAGGTCATGATGAGAAAAGGGTTAGCTATTGCATTGAGTGCGGTTCTTCTGATGGGTTTGTCCGGTTGCGGGAGTGAGCAGAAGCCGGCTTCCGGGACTGTGGCGCAGAAGGTGGCTGAGGCGCCGGCGAAGGAGGATTTCAAGGCGCTGACGGAGGTGAAGCAGGGGCAGAAGAATGTGTACGCGGTGGTGAAGGCGTTTCACAATCCGTACTGGCAGGAAGTGATGCATGGGATGAAGGAGGCGGCCGAGGTGTCTCATGTGAATCTGTATGTGGGCGGCGTCTTGACCGATGGCAACTGGGAGACGCAGAAGGATATGATCAAGCACATCGAGGATAATAAGATCGATGGGCTGATCCTGGGTACGGCGGACAGTCTTCGCATGTCGGAGGTGACGAAGGAAATCCGGGATAAGAAGAAGCCGGTGGTCTTGGTGGATACGATGCTGAATACCCAGGACTATGACGCTGCATTCCTGACGAACAATTTGCGAGCCGGCGCAGAGGCTGCGAAGAAGATGGTAGAGCTTTTGAAGCAGAATGGTATTTCTGAAGAGGATGATATCACGGTGGGCGTGCACGTGAGCAATCTGTCGAGCCGCACGGAGTCGGAGCGTCTCGATAGCATCATCGCGAACTGGTATGGCATCGCGCCGCGTCATTGGAAGATCGACAGTGAGTATATGGTGAACTTTGGCGATGAGAGCATCGGGGAGAAGTTGGTGCTGGATAATCTGAATACGAAGCAGAGCTTGAAGGCGATTTTCGCGGTGAATAATAACTGCACGAATATCACCATGCAGGCGGTGATGAAGCTGGGCCGCAAGGATGTGTCGGTGATGGGCTTTGATATGAGCGATGTGGTGAGAGAGGGCATCGAGCGTAAGGAGTATAAGTTCGCGACGGTGATGCAGAATCCGCATCAGATGGGTTATCAGGCTGTGAAGGCAGCGGCTGCTGCTATGGCCGGAAAGGCTATCGCAGAGCGGGATGTGGATACCGGATCTGCTGTGGCGGATGAGAAGAATTTGGCTGAGATGCTGGCGAAGGCAAGGAAATAAGAAGTTTTGTGAAATCGGAGAGGCGATGGCTGTGGAGGCTGTCGCCTTTTTGGTTAGTAGTCGGTAGTCGGTGCGCAGTTGGCGGTGGAGGCAGCGGGCTTGCTGAGGGCTATCGGTGATGGATCCTTCGACTTCGCTCAGGATGACGGGTGAGGGGGGGCGGAGGCAGTAGGGGTGCTTGGGGTTAGTACTGAGTTATGCGCCTTGGGCGCATGCTATCACCCGCCCTTCGGGCACCCTCTTTCGGGGAAAGAGGGCTTGAAGAGGAAAATTTTTAGTAGCTAACCTCCACCGCTGGCGCGGTTCCCCTCCTTCCAGGGGGAAGGAGGTCAGAGCGTGGAGCATTCTTGCAGTGTGTTGATTTCTAAATCTTGAATGGGCGGGGGCGGGCGCTTATAATAGGAGTATATTTTTATAGAAATGGGTGATCATATGGCTATGAATTTTGATATTCCGGATGTGTCGGAGTCGGCGGCTAAGGCTGCTGGCGGCGGGAAGCGGCGGAAGCCTCGCAAGGTGGGGGCGCTGCGGCTCGGGGATTCGTTGAAGGTGGTGTCTCATCATTACACTTGCACAGAGGAGAGTAAGGATGAGGACCAGGGGACGGCTTTTTATTCTCTCTCGGAAGGGGAGGAGAAGGCGTCTTTCTATGGCAGTGAGGTGTCTCTCATCGGTGTGTGTGTCCATCGGAAGAAGGTGGCGGCGATTTATATGGAAATACCGGCGGGGAGGCGCGCGGATTTCTTGAGGTCTCTCACGGCAGAGGCCGGCGAAGGGACGCCGTCTTCGGCGATGGATGTATTTGCTGACACGGTGACTTCGATCTTCGTCACAAAGCCCGCGAAGGGGGAATCGGTGTGCACCATCGCTTTGATGGATAGCGAGGCGGCGAAGGCGCTGTCGGATCAGGCGGCTGTGGAGGCAGAGGAGAAGGCACAGGCCAAGGGACCTTTGGCGAAGCTTTTCTCTACGTTCTTTGACCCGGTGGGCCGCATGAGCCGGAAGTCGTATATCCCGAAGATGCTGATCATGGGCATTCCGGCGGTGGTGATGTTTGCATTCACTTGCCTGAAGCCGGAGCTTTTCGTGGGTGATGCGAATGTGTATATCATGACGTTCCTCATCCTGGGGACGCTGTGCTTTATTTCTTTGATCAGCCTGGGCATGCGCCGCATGTCGGATATGGGGCTGTCGCATTTGTATTATTGGGCCTTCTTCGCGGTGCTTTTTGCGATCAATCAGCTGGGCGGCGGCGTCCTGGGCTCGGAGCTCAATGCTACGCGCCTCACGGCGGTGATTTTCATGGTGGCTATCATTCTCCTCGCATTCTTCCCCGGGGAGAATAAGAAGAATAAGTACGGGCCGGTGCCGAAAGAGTAGGTGATGTTGGCGTTAGCGGTTTAGTGATCAGTGATTAGTGATCAGTGATCAGTTCGCGGGGAACTGCATAGTCGGGTTTGCTGGTTATGGGCTATCGATGTAGACATTCCGGCGGTCAAACGGACAGGCGGTTGGTCGGCTAATGTGACTCAGCAGTCAAACACGTCCTGATCACTAATCACTAATCACTGATCACTAAATTGATAGCGTTATTTGTTATTCCCATTACAAAACCCCTGCAGAGTAATCTCTGCAGGGGTTATTTTTAGTGGAGGCGGTGCCCGGAGTTGAACACGGGGATAAGGGGCTTGCGGGCCCCATGCCTTGGCGCTTGGCTACACCGCCATTGAAAAAAGTAGATATAGTATATCGCATTTTTTCGAAAAGGTCAAGGGCGTAGAGCGAGAGAGGGCGCTAGTGGTTTAGTGGTCGGTAATCGGTGGTCGGTGGCCCCCGCACACTTGGCTGATTTCCCACTACCGTGAACCGTTTACCGTGTAACCGTTTACCGGCTCTTTTACTGATGACGAGCCATGGAGTGATATACCTTCTGTGCAAGAGGTTATCACCTCACGGCTCGCTAGCAGTAGCATGCACGGTTAACGGTTATACGGTGAACGGTTACACGGTAGTGAGGCAGCAGTCGAACGCGAACCGACTACCGATCACCGACTACCGATTACCGGATCATTATTTCCATTTCGTATAAAAGTGTGATAAAATACACATAAAAATATATAAAAGTGTGATAGAAATCACACTTTTATACGGAATTATGTGATAGTCATCACACTTTTATATAAGATGGGGGCGAGATCTATGGAACGGTTACTATTTGAGCAGCTGGCAGCGTGGAAAAATGACCCACGACGCAAGCCATTGATTCTCAAAGGTGTGCGGCAGGTGGGAAAGACTTGGCTTCTTCGGGAGTTCGGGCGCCGCTACTATGCGCACACGGCGTATTTCAACTTTGATGAGCACAAGGAGTATGGGCAGATTTTCACCATCAATAAAGATGTGCATCGCATCTTACAGGAGCTGAGTCTCATCAGCGGACAGGTGATCACCGAAGGGGACACGCTCATTATCTTTGATGAAATCCAGGACTCCCCCGATGTGCTAAATACGCTCAAATATTTCTGTGAAAATGCGCCGTCCTATCACATCGCTTGTGCCGGTTCCCTTTTGGGGATCACATTGGCAAAACCCGCTAGCTTCCCGGTGGGGAAGGTGAATTTCATGGAAATCCATCCCATGAGCTTTTCTGAATTTTTGATGGCAGAAGGCGGGGGCAATTATAAGGCCTACTTGGATGAGCTCAGTGCGCTGGCGCCTATCCCGTCCGCAATTTTCGAAATCCTACGGGAAAAGCTCAAGATGTACTTCATCATCGGCGGCATGCCGGAAGCTGTGAAGGTATGGACCGAAAGCCACGACATTGGCGCCACGGAGCGAGTGCTTTCGGATGTGACAGAGGCCTATCAGCGAGATTTTGCCAAGCATCCTACGCCTAACGAATTTCAAAAGATTTCTATGATTTGGAATTCGCTTCCCTCTCAACTGGCACGGAAAAATAAAAAATTCATTTATAAAGTGGTGAAAGAAGGCGCCAGGGCCAGGGAGTACGAAGATGCGCTGCAATGGCTGGTGAATTCAAACCTGGTGCACAAGGTCTATCGTATCAGCGCGCCGAGGCTTCCACTGGCGGCCTACGATGATGTGTCAGCTTTCAAAATCTATTTCGCCGATGTGGGCATCCTTCGCCACCAAGCCCGCCTAGCGCCGTCCATCTTACATCATCCCTGTAGAGGTCAAGGCGGATACCAATATCAAGGCGAGGAGCTTGCAGAAATTCAGTGAAATCTTTGCGGATGACATCAAGCTCAGAGTGCGTTTCTCCTTAGAAAATCTGAGACTTGATGGGACTTTGCTCAATATCCCGCTCTTCATGGCCGACCAGGCGGATCGATTGATCGGTATGGCGCTCTCCGAATTGAAAAAATAAAAAAACAGGCAAGCTGATAAGGCTGCCTGTTTTTTATTTACGGGAAATCAGTGAAGGTGCATTTGCCTCAGCAGCCAAACGCGTCCCGACTACCGACTACCGACTATCGACCACCGACTACTTTTTCTCTGGTCTAATCAACGACTACTATTCTCTAACGAATTCCACCGCAACCCTCATATACTTTTCATGAAAAGAACGATAACATACACAAATTACAAATTGTTCATTGAAAAAGTCTCAGAAAGGTCTAAAATGGAAAGAATGAGATAGAGTATCAATTAGGAGAGGCCATATGGAAAAGAAAGAAGTTTATTACCAGCCATTTCGACGTTTGAAGATGGCATTGCGTTCTACGAAGCGAGACAAGAGCAGCATCACCATGGGGGTCATCACCACGATCCTCGCGTCCTTGTCCTTTACCTTTATGTCGGCCTGCGCGAAGTGGCTGCCGGACATGCCTTCCGGGGAGATGACGCTCTTCCGCGGCATCGTGGGGCTCTTCTTCATCCCCATCCTTTGCATGCAGACGAAGGAGCATTTCTTCTCGAACCAGCATAAGTTCATGCTCTGCCTTCGCGGGCTCTTCGGGAGCATTGCTCTCTTTTTCTATTTCCTTTCTATCGAAGGGCTGACACTGGGGGATTCGCAAATCCTTTCCCAGTTGGCCGCCTTCTTTATGTGTCTCCTCTCGCCCCTCTTCCTGAAGGAACGACTGCCCAAGCAAGCCATCCCCGGGCTCATTGCCATCGCTGTGGGGACTCTCTGTGTGGTGCAGATCTGGAATTTCAATGCGTTCAATGTGTACACCCTCTTTGGCATCGGCGGCGGCTTCTTCTCGGCGGCGGCCTACATCGTCATCAGCCGCCTGGCGGAGAAGGGATTCAAGTCGAATACGGAAATCGTTTTCTATTTCCAAATCTTCAGCATCCTGGTGGGCCTTTCTATTTCCGGCAGCGAGACATGGATCATGCCCAAGGGCTGGGACTGGTTCTTCGTGGTGGGCCTGGGCCTCTTCGCGCTGTCGGCGCAGATGTTCATGACCTGGGCCTTCCAGCACGTGAACTCCCTGGTGGTGTCCTTCCTGATGTACAGTGAAATCCTCTTCCACGTTCTCTTCGGCTGGGCCTTCTGGGATGAAATGATGGCTCCTGCCTCCTGGCTAGGCGGCGCGCTCATCGTGGCCGGCTCCATCATGCTCATGGTCTTCAAGCCCAAAGGCATCGACAAAGACACCCATCACTACGGCAAACGCCGCCGCGTCATCCAGGACGATTGCTACTGCCAGACTCACCCGGAGGAGACCTCCTCGGTGGG
>CAVEMF010000036.1:6042-11202 GCA_963616715.1 Ruminococcus bromii
AGTGATCAGTGATCAGTGATCAGGGCGCGCGGTTCTGCTTCCTCATTACCGTTCATCGTGATTGCTGCCTGCTATGAGAAATGGAGCAGTAAACTGTTTTCTAAAAACGGTTTACTGCTCCATTTTGTTATCGCTTGATGGGGGTGGGTAACGGTGATACAGTGAACGGCTCACGGACGTGGGGAAGCAGTTAAATGTGAACCGACTATCGATTACCGACTGCCTCTCACGCACGACCCAATCGACATTATGGAATGCAAGTGAATGGGATAGAGGCGGTGAACGCTTTGAAATAAATGCAATGCAAAAAGGACATCAGCCCAAATGGAAAGGCTGATGTCCTTTTGATATGTGACTATTAGGCGGAGAATGATAAAATATAAGGGTAAGAAGGGTCTGCATCTTGAGGTGTAGGTTGTTCGATTTTCAAAAATGGTTTATGGGAGTGCCGGTATGCAAAAAAATAAATCCCGAGCAAGTGATTCAGCGTCGACTGGTTTCCAGCATGGGCCTTGATTCTTACGGAGAAATTATGAATTGCGTAAGGAAGACGGATGTCTCGTCTGACCTCGCGTTTCAACGAATGTTTAATGGCTTCTATCGCGTGCGAAGAAATGCAGTGTGGAGAGATGGCTACTACCGACTCTTTGAATTGGCCAAGCAGTCAGGTGACTATGAATTTGGATACATTCTCGATGAAATATTTCAAATGACAGGAAATGTAGAAGCGTCCTTTGCCAGCAAGATGTTGGCTACCTTGAATCCGCAAATGCCCATCTGGGATAAGTATGTCATGCAGAATTTAGGATTGGCGGCTCCGGCGCAGCATGACCCAAATCGCTTGGCAAATGCGAAAGCGCGATATGCGGAAATCGTAAATTGGTACACAATTTTTTTAAAAACAGACAATGCGAAGGAATGTCTACAGAAATTTGATCAAGTATTTCCAGAGTATAAATGGGTATCAGATGTCAAGAAAATTGATTTCTTTTTGTGGGCCGGCAAGTAGATGCAGGGAAGTGGTTAATTGTATATCGCCGGCTGATTATTTTTTAAAACTCAATCTTGGAGACTTGATTTTCTTGTGCTATAATACCAATAGAAAAGGAGCCAAACGGCAACGGTTGGCCCCCTACTTTAGTTCAACAGATTAACCGCCAAACTTTCCAGGGGTCGGCGGTTTTTCTGTTGATGGAATATGAATGAATCTGAGCTATTTTCGTCTGATTGGATATGCCGGCTTTGTCGGCATTTTTTATTGGCCAGATGTAGAGAGAGGGGAGGGTAAGGCATGATTGGCTAAGCAGTCAAACGCGCCCCGACTACCGACCACCGACCACCGACTACCGACTACTTCTCGTGCACTCCCACAAGGGCAAGAGGTACAGGAAGCAAGCGAAGAGGATGGAGGCGGTGGGGGCTTCGATGGTGGAGAGGGGGACGGCGCCGGCTATGGACCAGGGGACCAAGGGGGCGACTACGACCACGGAGTTTTCCAAGGCGATGGCGAAGTGATTTTTATCTATTTCTATTTCATTGGTGAGCTGGTCAGTGAGCATGATGGCCAGGGTCTGGTTGCAGGCGATCATGCTGGTCATGATGGATGTCATGAGGATGGCGAAGAAGACGTTGGTCTTCTTTGCCATTTTTTGTATGCCGTGTTTTATATTTTCCAGAAGGCCGGTGTTTTGGAAGATGCCGGAGAAGGCGGACGAGAGGCACACGATGGCGGCGACTTTCAGCATGGAGGTGATGCCGCCGCCGTTTAGCATGGCGGCCACTTCGGCGTGGGGCGCGCTGTAGCCGGCAAGGAGGAGCGCGGGGATCGTTTCTATGGGCGTTTCCTGCAGGAGGATGGAAATCGGAAGGGCCGAGGCGATGCTGGCGGTCATGGAAATCTTCACATTCACTTTGCAGAGCGAGAGGGTGAGGAGCACGATGGCGGGGAGCACGGCCCAGGGGGAGAGGGTGAAGTCTTGGCTAAAGATGGCGGAGAGGTCCGGCACTGCTTCGCCGCTGTGAGAAAGGAAGCCCATAGCGCCATAGGCAGCGCAGGCGAGGAGGAAGGGGACCGCCGCGCTGCGTAGCATGCGCTTGATATTTTCAAAAATATCGGTCCCTGTCAGCGTGGCGGTGAGGAGGGCGCTGGTGGAGACCGGCGAGCAGCGATCGCCGAAGTAGACTCCCGAGAGGACGGCGCCGCCGATGAAGAGGGGCGAGATGCCCAAGGCGGCGCCCATGGTGCTGCAGATGACGCCCATGGTGGCGGCGGTGCCGAAGGCGGTACCGGTCAGGAAGGAAATGAGACAGTTCAGGAGAAATGTCATGAGTAGGAAAATGGTAGGATGGATGAACTGGGCAGCGAAGCACACGATCACCGGCAACGTCCCGGCGTCGCGCCAAAGGGCGGTGAGCATGCCGATGAGGAAAAAGGTGATGAGGATATTCTTCACGGTCTTTACACCGGAGAAAGCGAATCGCATCGTTTCTACGAAAGAGAAACCTTTGTGTAGACTGTAGCCAAAGAAAATAAAAAGCCCCGCCAAGAGCGCCCAAAGGATGGAAAGATCCAAGAGCAGGCAGCCAAAGAGGGCGAGGCAAAAGGAAGCAAGGGTCATGTATTCCATGAGTAGATCTCCTTTCCGATGAATGATATAGGAAATCATACTATGTATGGGAATCGGGGGCGAACTGTTTATTGCGGTGGTGGCTACAGGTGATTAACTGTGGTTGTATAGTAGTCGGTGGTCGGTGGTCGGTAGTCGGGACGCATTTGGCTGCTTTCCCACTACCGTGAACCGTTCACCGTATAACCGTTAACCGCGCGTACCTCCGATGGCGGGAGATGGAGCGATACGCTTTTACGCGGAAACGTTTAATGCTCCATGTTTTGCTATCGCCAAAAGAGCCGGTCAGCGGTTATACGGTAAACGGATAACGGTGGTGGGGAAGCAAGAACGCGCGCCCCGACTACCGACTACCGACCACCGACTACTAAATCGGAAACAGCACCCGCGCGATATAGATGGTCCCGGTCATGGTGATGCAGGAGAGGAAGACGCTCATCATGACGAGCTCGGTGGCGAAGTCTTCGTAGTTGTGGAATTCCACGGCGTAGAGGACGGAGTTCACGGCGGCGGGGACGGAGGACATGATGAGGATGGACTGCTTGACTACGGGGGTGAATTCGATGCCGAAGAATCCGAAGAGGGTGATGAAGAACCAGCCGCACAGGGGGCCCACCACGAGGCGGATGAAGCAGCCGGCCCAGGCGTCCATGTCCTTGAAGACGATGGTGCTGCGATGGATCTGCATTCCCAGGGCGGTCATGACGATGGCCACCAGCGCGTTGGCGCAGTTTTCAAAGACCGGCCACAGGAAAACCTGCGTCATGTCGAAGCCGGAGAATTTGATGGCAAAGACCACCACCAGCGTATAGATGACCGGCATGTGGAAGACCACGGAGATGGCGTCTCTGGGCGTGAGTTTCCCTTTGCCGGCTTGGTAGAGGCCCAGGGTGTTTAAGGTCATATTCATCTGCACCAGCATGATGGTGGCGCAGGCGCTGGCCTCGGCGAGGTAGGGCGCGCTGCCGTCCACCAAGTACGGCGCGTTGCCAAAGACCAGAGCGATCAGGGCGACGCCGATATTTCCGTTATTGGAAAACATGGTGCCATTTTTCAAGGCTTCGATCTTCGCCGCCGGGATGCCGCGGATTTTCCCATAGACCCAGGCGATGAATCCGATGAGGAACATCTGCCCAAAGCAGAGGAAGAAGACATTCAGCATGGACATGTCCAGCTCGGAGACCATGATGTTGTAGAAAATGAAGCTGGGAAGGATGATGAAGAAGGTCAGCTTATTGAACGAAAGAAGGTCCAGCTTAAACTTGAGGTCCAAAAGATACCCGATGCCCACGAAAATCAGGAGCGGCAGGATGTTGTCAGAGATGATTTGTAAAAATGCCATGATGCTCCCTCCTTACGCGCCTACAGGAAATAGAATCTGCCCCGCGCAAATGGTAAGGGTCAGGGTGAAGAAGGAGAGGGCCATTTGAAAGACCACAGGATGCACCAGGGAGTCTTTCGTCTCGTCGAAGAGGATCAGCGAGAGGGCCGTGGGGATGGCGGCGTAGAGCAGGAAGACCTGGCTCGCCAAGGGCGAGAATCCGCCGACGCCATAGAGGATGGCTAGCGCGATGAGTGGGGAAATGAGAAGCTTCAGGAGTGCGGAGACCCACAAGGACGGGGTGAGACGCACCTTGTGGTAGCGATGCACCAGGACGCCGATGGAAATCGTGGTGAGCACTACGAAGGCGCTGGTGAAGTGATGGAAGACCGGATAGAGGAATGTCCCCTCCAGCGTGAAAGGCGACGCTTTCAGAAGGAGGGCGAGGATGGCTGCGTAGAGCACCGGAGTCTGCAAACTTCCCAGGCAGGCGCGGGCGAAGGATTTCTTTTTTGTAGAAATCATAGCTTCGCCGATGCTGTGGAAGGCGATATTCATGAAAGTCATGAGAAGTGCCATGAGACCCATGGCATCATCGAGGTACGCCGCCTTCCCGTCCACCAGGTACGGCGCGTGGGAAAAGAGCAGGTACATCAAGACCGCTCCTAAGTAGCCGGAGTTGCAGAAGGAGGAAGCGGCAGCCATGTCGTTTCTTATTTCCTTTTCGCAAAACTTTCCCAAGAGAAGCGAGAGCGCAAGCATCACCAAGAGGAGCAGCGCCGCCGCCGGCAATACCATGAGGTCTGCCGAGCTCAGGCTGGATTTGTAAATGCTGAAGAATACAAAGCAGGGCATCACGATGTAGGTGATGAAGCGGGTGTAAGTGGAAATCTGTAATTTAAATTTCGAGTCCAAAAACCATCCGGCTCCGACGAATACCAGGAGCGGGAGTATGTCGTTCCAAAGTGCGTGAAATAGTATCATGGTTCTCCATCCTTTGTGCGGCTTAGGATTTAGTGATCAGGGGTCAGTGATCAGGGCGCGCTTTCTTGCAGCGTCACCTAAGCGGCTTTTTATTGTTATCATTATAGTATACAACTGAGGGGGAAGAGGGAGCAAGAAGGTTTAGGGATAGGGGATAAGGGATAAGGGATAAGGGCGCGTTTGACTGCTTCGTCATAGCTTAGTCCCCAGGGGCGCGCCCCATCGATT
>CAVEMF010000037.1:0-10335 GCA_963616715.1 Ruminococcus bromii
CCATCCCGCCCTATTGGGCGGCCCCTTCTCCAAGGGGCGACTTGCTTATGGCTAGATAAACGCTTCAAGAATAACGTTTGTAATGATACGCCGTACGTTTCATTTCAAATCAATGGGACACGCCCCTGGGGACTAAGCTATGACGAAGCAAGTATGTGCTACTATTTCAAAACTCGCGCCGCTTTCCAATTTGACGCGGCGCACCACCACTCCTCACTCCTAACTCCTCACTCCTAATTTTCAGTATATCTGCCATCCACCAGCTCCCATCTTTCGTTGTATAATAAATTCAAAAGGAGGCGCCTTATGAGGAAATATTTTTTCTTTGACATCGACGGCACATTGACCACGCCGCTCACCGCAGACTATCCCGACAGCACGAGGGAAGCCATCCGCCTTTTGCAGAAGGCAGGCCACTTCGTCTCCATCGCCACCGGCCGCTTGCAGTCCGACGCCTGGCAAGTAGCGACGGATCTAGGCATCACCGCCGCCGTTTCCGATGGCGGGAACGCTGTCACCTTGGACGGCCGCCTCCTCTACCACGAAGGGCTGCCGCTCTCGGACTGCTTTTCCATGCTCTCGGCCATTGACGTAGAGAAACACCCCTGGGCGCTGGCGCCTCTCAATAAAAAATTCCGCATCGGTCCCTCCGCCGGCTATCTCTCCAAAGTCAAAGATCGCTACTATGAGACGAAGATCGATGAGACTTTTGATTTCCATAGCGTTTCCCATATATACAAAATTTTCATCGCCTGCACCAAAGCAGAAAAGGAAGACATCCCCTTGGGCGCCCTCCCTCACGTGTGGTTCAGCGCCGACACCATGCTCATCGAGCCGGTACACAAAGAGCGGGGCATCGAGGAAATACAGAAACGCTTCTCTATCCCCGATGAGGACATCGTCGTCTTTGGCGACGGCATGAACGACCGCTCCATGTTCAAAGAAGAATGGATGACCATCGCCATGGGCAACGCCAAGCCGGCGCTCAAAGAAAAAGCGAAATACATCACCGCCCGCGCGGATGAGGATGGGATCTATAAGGCATGTGAGAAGTTTGGGTGGTTTAGTATTTAGCGATCAGTAATCAGTGATCAGGGGCGCGCTTGACGGCTGGCCCATTTGTCGATGATGCCGCTGGTGGTTTAGCAGTCAGTGATTAGTGATTAGTGATCAGGGCGCAGTATCCTGCTGGCTTATTGTATTTGCCAAATGTTTCTTGTGTATATTTTACTCCAACAAAAAACGCATGCTCACAAGAGCGTGCGTTTTTTGTTGGTAAGATAATTCATGGTTAAACGGTAAACAGTCAATGGAAACAATGAGCCAGCCGCCAAACGCGTCCTAACCACTGATCACTGACCACTGATCACTGAACCGATAGCCCCGTCCCGCATACAAGACAAGAAAAAAGAAGCGACATAGGCCGCTTCCAAAGGGGTGGAGCTGGTTAAGCTCCGTAATGAGAACCTGTATAATAGCTTTCTTACCGAAAGTTATTACCCAAAAGAGAGTGAGCCAGGACGGCATCCCTGATGCCATCCTGGCCGAAGGACGCGAAGCATCCTAAGGAGGTAAGACGTCTGCCCTTGCGGGCACGAGGGTGAGGCATGGGCCTCTATGGGAACTTCCCGAAGGAAGATGTGGTAAAAGGGGAGCGATGACTTCATTTCCCTGTTGAAATCATCGCTGAAGGGAGATGAACCATGGAGAAACAATTCCCCACAGGTATATGTAAACCTCTTAGTAGAGGTTTGCACCGAATAAAACGGTATATAGACACTTCCGAAGAAGTCATAGTAGAAGGGGGGTGATGGTAATTTTCCCTACAGGAAACCGAGAGATGTTTCCGTATTACCATCACCTAAAGGAGATGAACCATGGGAGAAAACCCCACAGGTATATGTAAAGCCCGAAGGCATTTACATCATATATAGGAAGTTTCGAAATTGAAACGGATAGGCAAGAAACGCCGCTGGCGGCGCTCCCTTTCGCACCAAGGTGCGACGGAGAATGGTGTTCCCTGTCACCATCCTCCCGAAAAGGAACTCCGATTTGGGATCCTCATCAGAAATCGGAAGATGAAATCAAAAAATCCACCCTTTGGGATAGAAAAAGGGTGGATACATGCACGTCAAAAAGACTTACATCGAAGCACACCTTCCTATCGCTCGTAGGTCAAACGGTTGTACAAAACAGGCAGTTCTCCTGACTCTGCTTCCTCGCTCCTCCAGCCTTCCCAATATTCCCATCAGTGACTATCTGTTGGATTCGCTCTGCATTACAGTGGCGGGACCGTGCCGGCATCTCACCGGTCTTCCCTATTAAGTCCTTTTGGACACCTGTCTTCTTATGGAGTTGTATTCCTCATAACCTTTCGAGAAACCAATAAAAAAGCTCTTTTACGCAAGCGCAAAGAGACATCTATCAGACATCCCCTTCCCATCGCTCGTGAGTTCTATCGGTGATACAAGCTAGGCAGTTCTCCTGACTCTGCTTCCCCGCTCCTCCGTCTTCCCGATTGCTCAGTGACATCATGGATTCGCTCCGCATTACAGTGGCGGGACCGTGCCGGCATCTCACCGGTCTTCCCTATTAAGCCCTTAGGGCACCTAACTTTCTCTTATTCGGTTGTAGATAGTGTAACACTTATAAGCCCCTATGTCAAACGTAAATTTATGCATGATTAAAGAAGATTAGAAATCGCAGATACTTGCACTTAAGGTATAGAAGCGCTACTGGATTAGCATTTAGCGGTCAGTGATTAGTGATCAGGGGTCAGGACGCAATGTCCTGCAAGCTCAATGTATTTGTAAACCGTTTGTCGTGTATATTTTCAAGCCAATCAAAAAACGCATCCCCATAAGGGCGTGCGTTTTTTTGATCGTAAGATGGTTCGCGGTTATATGGTAAACGGAAATGATAAGCCAGCAGCCAAACGCGCCCTGATCACCGATCACTAATCACTGATCACTAAACCGATTTCATTTCCATGCTAAGCCTGTATAATCTTCAGCTGCTCCAAGAGCGGGATATCGATCGGCGTATAGGTATCCGGGTGGCTGCGGAGGTAGTACTGCTCTTCCTCCGGGGCGGGGTAGAAATTTTTCAGCTCGCCCATTTCCGTGCGGACCTTCGGGCGCACTTTGCCTTCACCTTCGAATTCATTCATCACCAAAGAGGACTCGGTGACCTGCTTGGACACGCCGCGGTTTTGCAGAAACACCAGGTAGTAGCTAATCTGCGGCACATCTTCTTTGCTGGTGTAGTACACGCCGCTGCGATACTGCGGGCCCACGTTCTTGCCCTGGATGCCATCGGTGTAGGGATTGATAATGGTGAAGAATACATTCAGCAGCATGCCGATGTCAATCTTCTTGGGATTGTAAGTGACCTTCACGCATTCCTGCGCTTCCACATTTCCACTGCTCACCATGGCTTTGGTGGGATTTTCCACGCTGCAATTCGCAAAGCCCGCTTCGGTCTTCACCACGCCGTACACGCGAGAAAATACTTCCTGCAGTCCATAGTAAGAGCCGCCGGCTAAGTACAAATCTTTTGTAAACATACCATCTCTCCTTCAAAAGGGAAATCCAATTTTGATGCACAAAAGCTGCTGAGGGGACACGTAGCCCTCAGCAGTTTTATTTTGGTTATTTTAAATAAAATCGAGATTTAGTAGTCGATGGTCAGTAGTCGGTAGTCGGGACGCATCTAACTGCTTTCTCACCTTACGCACCAACCTTATTACTTTTTCTCCGTTTCCTCCAGGTGCTTGATAGACGCGCGATCCATATCGAAGGCGTGGATCAGTTCGTTCACCGCCTGGCTCGGGGATACGACGCCGGTGAGGACGGCTGCCTTTACAGATGGCAGACGACTCTTGATCATCGGGTCCTCGAAGAAGAGGTTGTGGAGATGTTCGTCGATCATGCTGTTCACCCAGTCCAGGACCTGGCGCTGACGGCGGGTTTCAAAGATGCCGGATTTCTTGGTCACCTTTTCAAATTCGCGCATCACGGCCCACAGTTCCAGAAGGCCGGTCTTTTTGATCGCCGAGCAGCGGTATGCATGGGTCTTCCAGCCTTCGGTGGCCGGACGGATGAATTCGGCCATACGTTCGTACTCGCCCTGGGCCACTTTCGCGCGTTCTAGATTATCGCCATCGGCCTTATTGACCACGATGGCATCGGCCAATTCCATGATGCCTTTCTTGATGCCCTGCAGGTCATCGCCGGCACCGGTCAGAACGACCAGCATGAAGAAGTCGACCATGGAGCGGACTGTGGTTTCGGACTGACCTACGCCTACGGTTTCAACAAGAATCACGTCGCAACCTGCCGCTTCGCAGAGCAGCATGGTTTCGCGAGATTTTCTAGCCACGCCGCCCAGTGTGCCTTTGGACGGAGACGGACGAATGAAGCAATTTGGTTCGCGGGACAGATTCTGCATACGAGTCTTATCGCCTAAGATGGAGCCGCCGGTGATGGAGCTGGTGGGGTCTACCGCCAGTACTGCCACCTTGTAGCCCTGGTGACAAAGCATCTGGCCGAAGGATTCGATGAAGGTGGATTTGCCGGCACCCGGTACACCGGTGATGCCGATGCGAAGCGCTTTGCCGGTGCGAGGGAGCAGGCCCTGAAGCACTCTCTGGGCTTTATCAAAATCTTTGGGCGCATTACTTTCGATCAAGGTGATGGCTTTGGAAAGAGCCACGCGATCGCCTTTGGCTACGCCTTCGATATACTGCTCGACGGTCATTTTCTTGCGGAGCGGCACCTTACGAAGCGGTGCATCGGGATATTCTTTGGCGCCGGTGATGCTGTTGGCCGTGGTGTCAATGCCGCGCATGACAGAGCAGGCGAATTCAGGATTTTTTTCTTCCGGCACCCAGCTGGGTCTCAGATCATCATTGTTGTCAGGCATATTTTTACCTTACCCTTCCCTGGCTTCTTCCCCCAAGAGGACGCGCCTCTCTGCTGCCAAACGAAGATATGTCTTCTACAAGGAAATCAGAGCATCGATTTCCTTCATACCAAGGGATGGAAACCATATGAATGAAATGTGTGCACGCATGGATTGCGAGCCCTGCTAGGGAGTCGAAGGAAAAATCCCTCGACTCCGCGCAGGACAGGTAATCATAGTAGGTTTCGAGTTCATGGTTCATGGTTCAAGGGGGTCGCACGATACGCTACCGCTTGTGCGCCAAGCCTATCTGACACTTCATGTCTAAGATCGCTTTGTGAGATCTTGAACCCTGACCCCTGCCCCCCTGAACCTTACTCGAAGCCCTCATCATGCCAGCTTTCACTGACGTGATTTGCCTTACTGAGTATTAGCCTTCCTTCTGTTCTTCCTTAGCACGGTCTACGAGCATCTGGAGGAGCTTAATGCAGCACTTCGGAATGTTGGTGCCCGGTCCGAAGATAGCTACAGCGCCATGGTCATAGAGGTATTCGTAGTCCTGCGGAGGAATAACGCCGCCGATAGCTACGAGGATATCTTCACGGCCCAGAGCTTTCAGGTTATCTACGATAGCCGGGAGCAGGGTCTTGTGGCCTGCTGCCAGGGAGGAGAAGCCGACCATATGAACGTCGTTATCCACAGCGTCCTGTGCCGCTTCTTCCGGAGTCTGGAACAGCGGACCTACGTCGACGTCCCAGCCCATATCTGCGAAGGAGGTAGCCAGTACCTTCTGGCCTCTGTCGTGACCGTCCTGGCCCATCTTTGCCAGGAAGATACGCGGACGACGACCTTCGAGTGCTTCGAATTCGTTAGCCAGTTTCTTAGCTGCATCGAGTTCGGTGGTATCATCGAATTCGTTGGAGTATACGCCGGAAATGGTATGGATGACTGCATTGAAGCGGCCGGATACTTTTTCGACAGCGTCGGAAATTTCGCCCAGGGATGCACGGTCATGGGCAGCCTGTACAGCAGCTTCCAGAAGGTTGCCGTTGTCACGGGTCTCAGCGCATTTGGTGATAGCTTCCAGGTCGCGGCGAACAGCTTCCGGATCGCGGATGCTTCTCAATTTTTCCAGACGTTTAATCTGAGCGTTACGTACAGCGGTGTTATCGATGGAGAGAACGTTCAGCGGATCTTCCTTAGCCAGTCTGTACTTGTTCAGGCCGACAATGGTTTCGCGGCCGGAGTCGATATCTGCCTGACGACGAGCGGCGCATTCTTCGATACGCATCTTCGGAAGGCCGGTGGAAATAGCCTTGGACATGCCGCCCAGTGCTTCGACTTCCTGGATATGAGCCCAAGCGCGTTTGATGATCTCGTTGGTGAGGTATTCCACATAGTAGGAGCCGCCCCATGGGTCGATGATCTTGCAGACTTTGGTTTCATCCTGGATGTAGAGCTGGGTGTTACGAGCCAGACGTGCGGAGAAGTCGGTCGGCAGTGCGATAGCTTCGTCGAGCGCGTTGGTGTGCAGGGACTGGGTGTGGCCCAGAGCGGCAGACATAGCTTCCATACAGGTACGGCCGATGTTATTGAATGGATCCTGTTCGGTGAGGGACCAGCCGGAGGTCTGGGAGTGGGTACGCAGAGCCATGGATTTCGGGTTTTCTGCGCCGAAGCCCTTCAGGATCTTTGCCCACAGTACGCGAGCAGCACGCATCTTTGCGATTTCCATGAAGTAGTTCTTGCCCTGATCCCAGAAGAAGGACAGACGTTTTGCGAAGGCATCGACCGGCAGGCCTGCTTTTTCGCCGCAGCGGATGTATTCCATGCCGTCTGCCAGGGTGTAGCCGATTTCCAGATCGCAAGTAGCACCGCATTCCTGGATGTGGTAGCCGGAAATGGAAATGGAGTTGAACTTCGGCATGTATTTGGTGGTGTATTCGAAAATATCACCGATGATACGCATGGACATAGCCGGCGGATAAATGTAGGTGTTACGTACCATGAATTCCTTCAGGATATCGTTCTGAATGGTGCCGGCAAGGATCTTCTTGTCTACGCCCTGTTCGATACCTGCGGAAATGAAGAATGCCAGAATCGGAAGTACGGCGCCGTTCATGGTCATGGATACGGACATCTGGTCCAGCGGAATGCCGTCGAAGAGGATGTTCATATCAAGCATGGAGCATACGGATACGCCTGCTTTACCAACGTCGCCGATTACGCGGGGGTTATCCGCATCGTAGCCGCGGTGGGTCGGAAGGTCGAATGCGATGGACAGACCTTTCTGGCCTGCTGCCAGGTTTCTCTTATAGAAAGCGTTGGATTCTTCAGCGGTGGAGAAGCCTGCGTACTGACGTACGGTCCATGGGCGGAATACGTACATGGTGGAGTATGGTCCGCGGAGGAACGGCGGGATACCACTCATGAAGTCCAGATGGTTGCAGCTGTCATATACATCTTTGGTATAGAAGGGAGCGACCGGGATGTGTTCCATTGTTGGTTCATATAAAGCGTCGAAGTCTTTGCCGGTCTTGGCTTCCAGCTTTTCCTTCCACTCATCATAGGAGCAGTGGGGATGTTCACCCAGGGCGATCTGTGTGAAATCAGGATTTGCGTTTGCCATTATTCAATCATTCCTTTCTTTTTCTGCAGCATGCGGAGAATTTCATAGCAGTTAGCTTTGACGCTGATGAATTCATCTACGCCAGCTTTGCGGTATACTTCTTCCAGATCTTTCGGAGCAGCACCGGCGAGGAAGAGGGTGCCATTGCCGAGGACTTCTTTCAGTCTTGGAGCCAGAGCCGGGACATCTTCCGGATAGGTAGCGTCGGTGGAGCAGATGACAGCCACATCGTATGGAGTACCATTTTCGTCGATGCCGGCTTTCAGTGCTTCTACGCACTTATCCCAACGGGAGCCCGGTTTGTCTTCATCATCCTGGAAGCCGGTATTGAGGTGAACATTGAATTCGCCAACCTGCAGGAAGGAAGTGGAGAAATCGGCTCTTGCTTTATGCTGCGGAATCTTGCCCATGTTTGCCAGGAAGATTTCCACATTCTTGCCGGTTTCTGCTTTGTATTTTTCAGTGTCGAAACGAAGAGCTTCGAAGCGTTCGGTCCAGCGATGCGGAGCGATAGCCGGAAGCTCGATGGAGCCTGCTGCGCCACCTGCCACTTCGCTGACTTCGCCGATGGTAGCGCCTGCGCTGACAGCAGCGATCGCTTTTTCTACCAGTTCGCCTTCGCCGGCATCTTTCAGTTCAGCCAGCTTCTGTGCACGGAATGCCAGATCGGAATCTGCGCGGTATGCTTTCACAGCATCGCCCAGTTCTTTCTTAATAGCCTCGGTGTCTTCCGGACGTTTTTCCAGAAGCACTTCGCCCATGAGCGGGTACATGTTGTTGCCTACAGCGCTGTCTTTTCTAAGGTCCAGAGCCTTGAAACGTTTTTCAAGGACTGCCTGGATTTCAGCCTGCGGATAGCCTTCTTCGAGAGCTTTGACGATGCCGCCAAGGCCTTCTACCTTCTGGAATTCAGCCCAGATCTTTTCAGCCATCTGTGCAGTCAGCTTTTCAATAGCCCAGGAGCCGCCGGCAGCATCGATCGGACGGAGCATGCCGAATTCTTCCTGCAGCATGATCTGCAGGTTTCTAGCGATACGACGGGAGAATTCATCACCCTTACGTACAGTGTCATCATAAGGAGCATTTTCGTACGTATCCACGCCGCCAACTACAGCAGAGAATGCTTCGGTGGTGTTACGGAGCATGTTCACGCCTACGTCGAAAATGGTCTTGGTGAAGAATGCCGGCTTTTCATGAATCTTCATGGAGCGATCTTCTTCTTCAGCGCCGAAGGCAGCCATGATGTTGGACCATACCTGGCGAGCTGCACGAAGTTTTGCGATTTCGATGAAGAAGGTAGCGCCTACGTTGAAGCCGAAGTAGAGAGACTGAGCCACGTCATGGATGGAAATGCCTCTCTTCAGCATCTGGCGTACATATTCTACGGCTACGCCGAAGGTGTAAGCGATTTCCTGTACTGCCTGTGCGCCGCCCAAGGAGAATACGTCGCTCTGCACGAATACAGTAGCTACGCTCGGAGCGTTCTTGCGAGCCCAACGAATGGTTTCAGCCATTTCATCATAGCTCTTTTCCAGGCTATCCTTGTTCTTGCCGTCGATCAGCAGCTGTGTCAACGGGCTGGCACCGATTACACCGTGCAGCTTGGACACATCTTTTCCCTCAGCTTTGACAGCAGCAGCCACCATAGCGAGCGGAGCGAGAGCCGATTCGCCGGTGTACATCATGAACGGATATTTTGCCAGATCCAAGCCATCGAGAAGGGTATGTACGTCTTCCAATGTGGTCAGGCATACGCCGGTTTCGCCCGGTTTTTCAGCATCAGTCACGTCGATGCTGTGGAGAGTGGACGCATCGAGACGGACATTATACACGGTAGAACCACGATCAATTTCATGTTTCAGGAGCTCATTATTTTCCTTTGGAAGTGCTTCATCACAGGACTGTGCAATGCCCCATGGTTCTTCCTTGTATCCATTGACCTTCTGGCCGCGCATGAAATCGCCCATGCCCGGATAATCATCGGTCGGAAGGATCGCATCCTGTGCGTCCGGACCTGTACGCAGTGTATAGATCGGGCTGAATGTGATACCTTCGTAGGTCTTGGTATACATGATCTTTTCGAATGGCTTGCCCTTCAAGAGTGCGTTGCAGGCATCCACCCATTCTTCATACCCTGGCTTTTCAAATTCATCAAAAGATACCTGTGGGAAATCGGTTTTGCCCTCAGACTGTTTCAGAATCGCTTCCAATTCTTTATCGGTAAGCTGTCTTTCCTGAGTTTCCCCGGATGTTTCTTTGGTTACTTCATCCATGAAATATATCCTCCTTTAATAATTTTAGACAATTCCACAAAGACTGAAATTTCACCTCCTTCAGGCTCATAGTCTTCGGAAATCATTCCATAAAAAAACGACCGTCCTTTGGGGGCAGTCGGAAAACATGAGACTATTGCAAATCTCAATCCCCTCCCCATCTCTCGCAGGTTTAGCGGTGATTCATTGACAGATAGTTCTCCTGGCTCGGCGTCATCATCTCTGCCAGCCTTCCCAGGTTTCCCCAGTGACATATTTGGCAAAGACTCCTCCTTACAGTGGCGGGACCGCTCCGGCTTATACCGGATTCTCTTTTATGCTTTCGCATCTGTCAGCAATATGAAATTGTCTAAATGACTACAGTCACAGTATAATTCATAATTCTCTAAGTGTCAACAATCTCCTTCCAATTTGTCTGTAATTCTCACAAGGACTTTTAATGTTTTCTGCTTGTTATCATTGAAAATGAATGGTTGATTATATTATAATAAACTCATGAAATGTTTTATTTGAATTTCTTGAATGCTAAGT
>CAVEMF010000037.1:10363-11011 GCA_963616715.1 Ruminococcus bromii
CGTGAATACTTAGTAAAAGGAAGGTACATCATGAGCCTCGATCAGAAAACCAGAGAAACCACCAGAGAAGAAGCACTGCGTCTCAGCAAAGAATTTGCAGAGCTGGATGGCCGCCGCCCGCGGCTCCTCCTTTTGGAAATGGAAAATGACATCAATGAAGATCGCGAAGCCAGAAAGCAGGCCGCTAACGCCTTCGCAGACTCTGGCTGGGACGTAGACATGGGCCCCCTGCAGCCCGCCGAAGACGCAGCACGTGGCGCTGCCGATAACGACGTCCACTTCGTCTTCTACACCTCCGGCAGCCCCAGCAAAGTAAAGAACGGCGTAGCCCTCGCTCGCGCGCTCGCCCTCTATGGCCGCGACGACATCTTGATCGCCGTGCACCAGGTGAACCCGGAAGAAAAAGAAGCCCTCTTCCGCTACGGCATCATCTGCGCCTTCGATAAAGACTACGACTTCCTCCAGGCCAGCCTCACCATGCTCCGCATCCTCATCGCCAGAGAGAAACAGGCCGCAGAAGAAGACGATGCCTATTGATAAGAGACTGCACTGAGACACAGGAGACAATAAGACACTCAGACAATTAGACGATTAGACGATTAGACAGCCAGACGATCAAACGATTAAGACCATCTTTATCTTGAATTG
>CAVEMF010000038.1:0-10982 GCA_963616715.1 Ruminococcus bromii
CGTCACCATGGACGAAGCCCTCGCCTTGGTGGAAAAGCGAAGCCTAAGGCCCTGCTTGCATCCGGTGTATGGGGGAAATACGATGGGGTAGTTAGCAGGGATGGGGCTATCGGTTTAGTGATCAGTGATTAGTGATCAGTGATCAGGGCGCGTTTGGCTGCGGTCTCATTCACGCTGCTCCCGGTCTCCTAATAACACGTCTCTTACTCATTTCACCCAAAAACCGACAGACAAATTTGCCTGTCGGCTTTTTTAATTTCCTGTGCGGATGTATCTTGTGTTTCGCCCGCTGCCAACTTTTCGGATCTGTCCAAGGCCCATCATTTTTCCAAGCACGGACTCCACCGTCGCCGCGCTCACGTCGGGTAGGATTTTGCAAATGTCCGACTTAGAAATCGGTGTCAGTGCGTTGAGCACCGTAGCCTCCACGCGCGCCTGCTTGGTGACCTTGCGGCTTCCGACGACGGCAAATCGTTTATCCAATTCCTTGTAGCATCCATAGAGCGTGGTCAAAAACTCCATGATAAACGCCGAGTAATCATTCTGATTCTCATGCCATCCCGTAGAGGATTGCTTCAGCGCATCATAATAATTTCCCTTCCGTTCATTGATCTGCTCCTCGAAGGAAATATATTTCCCTGCGTCAAAGCCATTCTTATATAAGAGAAGAAGTGAAAGCAATCTCGACAGTCTTCCGTTTCCATCACGGAAGGGATGGATGCAGAGGAAATCCAGAATCACGCAGGGAATGAGAAGCAGCTGATTCACCTGGGGATCGTCTCTTGCCACTTGGTAGGCCAACACCAGCTGCTCCATGGCATCCGGTGTCTCCGCGGCCGGCGTGGGATGGAAGCGCACGCTCCGGTGGCCATAGCGGTCCTCTTCTATGATGTCGTTATTAAAAGGCTTGTACTTTCCCGCGAAGGAATACCCGGCGATATTCATCATGATGCCATGAAGCCTGAGGATATCGGTCTGATTGAAATCCATGTCCCCATATCCACGATGCACCTCAGCCAACGCATCTCGGTAACCCGCGATTTCCTGCTCGCTGTGGTTGAGCGGCGCACTGCTGCCATTGACGATCTCTTGGATACGCGCGTCGGTGGTTACAATGCCTTCAATGGCATTGGAGCTTTTGACCGACTGCACCTTTGCCACTGCCGCCAATTCGGTAAAAATATCTGTAAACTGCTCCTTCCGACTCCAAGAGAGCGCCCGCAGGGTATAAATATCGGTGGTGATATTCAAAAGTCCCGCCGGAAGAAGGCCATTGTTTAGAAATGAATAATCAAATCGATGCATCCCTTCCACCCCTTTCTGCCTAAAATTTTATCATTTTTTAGGCAGAAAGCCAAATCTTTCTGCCTAAAAACATACCACTTTTTATGCAGAAAGATTTTTTTATCTGCCTAAAAAATGGGTGATTTTTAGGCAGAAAGAATGTTCTTGGTTAGTGGTCAGTGATTAGTGATCAGTAATCAGGGCGCGTTTGGCGATAGCGAGGGATGGCGAGTTATTTCTTTTCTGCATAAAAAGGAAAAGCACCATTTCCCGCTATCGTTAAACGCGTACTGATCACTGATCACTGACCCCTGATCACTAATCACTAAAAACAAAAGCCATGAGAAGCACCACCTTGCCTCTCATGGCTTTTATCATTTACGTTTCTTTTCCCTGCAAGCCTTCAGCATGGCCACAGCTTTCTTTACGGTGTCCATGTCAATGGGCTTGGAGACGTGGGCGTTCATGCCGCTTTGGAGGGATTTTTGGATATCCTCAGCGAAGGCGTTGGCGGTCATGGCGATGATGGGGATGTCCTTCGCTTCCTTGTGGCTAGAGGCGCGGATGGCACGGGTGGCTTCGTAGCCATTCATGACAGGCATCTGCACGTCCATGAGGATCATGTCGTAGGTGCCGGGCCCGGATTTTTCAAAGAGGTCCACGGCCTTCTTGCCATTATCAGCGATGACGCAGGTGGCGCCATTCATAGCCAGGAGCTCGGTCAGGATTTCTGCATTGAGCTCGTTGTCCTCTGCGCAGAGGAAGTGCATGCCGGCGAGCACGTCTTCATCCACGATCGCAGAGTCCGTAGCAGCCGCTGGATTTCCTTTGACTACCTTGAAGTCCAGGATGATTTCGAAGGTGCTGCCCTTCCCGATTTCACTATCCACGTGGATGGTGCCGCCCATAAGTTCCACCAGGTTCTTGGTGATGGCCATGCCAAGGCCAGTGCCCTGGATGCTGCTCACATGCGCCTCGTCCCGGGAGAAAGCGTCGAAGAGGTGGGCTTGGAATTCCTTCGTCATGCCGATGCCGTTATCCGTCACCCGGAAGGCGAAGCGGCCGTAGTGCGCCGGGTGAGCCCTAAGGCTACAGATGGACACATCGATGAAGCCTCCTTCAGGGGTGTATTTCACGGCATTGGAAACCACATTATTCAGCACTTGCAGCACGCGAGCGAGGTCGCCTTCGTAGCGTTTGCCCTTCATGTCTTCCATGGAAATACGGAAGGCCTGCTTCTTCTGCTCAGCCAGCGGGCGGAAGACGGTTTCCACTTGCTCCTCGATTTCCTCGATGGTGAAGTCTGTGAGGTGGAGCACGGTCTTGCCACTCTCGATCTTGCTCATGTCCAGGATGTCATTGATGAGGGCGAGGAGCTGCTTGCCGGAGGCAGAAATCTTTTCGCTGTAGGAGAGGACTTTCTCTTTCTCGCCGGCGTCGTGGGCAAGGAGCTCGGCCATGCCGATGATGGCATTCATCGGCGTACGGATGTCGTGGCTCATGTTCGAAAGGAAACGGCTCTTCGCCTCATTCGCCGCATGCGCGGAGGCAAGCGATGACTCAAGGAGGCTTCGCTGCTCTTCTTCCTCGGCCTTCTGCTCATCCACGATGGAGGTCAGGTACACCACGCGCATGTGATGTGTCGTATCATCGGGGATGCGCACCACGCGAGCCGAGAGCCAATGGGTACTGCCATCGCTGAAGGTGAATTTGTACTCCAGCCACAGCATGCGCTTGCTGCTCTCGAATTCACGGATCACCGATTCCGCATTCATCATCTTCGCATAGGCTTCCTGATGCTCCTTGGCAATGCGCTCATAGGCCCAGTGATACAAATCGCTGGCCTTTTCACCGATGATGTGATTCTCCTGGATTTTCCCATTCATCCAGATGAAATCGATGCGGTCCGTGGTCAGATCCATGGCCGCAATGAAGGGATAGGTATCGCTGACGGCAGCCAAGAGGGTTTGCTTCTCGCTCCGGTGGTGCGCTTCTTTCTCACGCTCCGCCAATTTCCGTTCGGTGATGTCGTGGAAATTGGTGATGAGTGTATCCCGACCCTCGCTGTCTTTGTGGCGTTCCAGGCCGCCGGCCAGGTACATATATTTCCCGGTGGGCCCATAGCCTTCGCACTCAAAGAGCCGGCTCTCGCCGCTTTCGATGACTGCCTTCACCAGCTGCGTCAGCGGCCGGCCGTCCACGGCATCAAAGACATGGCGGAAGATTTCCCCTTCTACAGACATATCCGAAGGGATGCCAAGAATTTTCCGACCCGCCGGATTCATCTTGCGGATGCAGTAAGGCGCCTCGGTATCCAAAAGGGCGATGCCTTCGGTGACATGGTTGAAAATGTGAGTGCTGTAATTTTTCTGGTCCTGAATGACCTGATTGGAAAGCCGGCGATGCCGCATGGTCACCAAAAGCAGCGCCAAAAGGGAAATAGAAATGATCCCCGAGAGAAGCATGGTGGCCGACAGGATGCGGTCCGACTCTGCCTGCAGCACCGCCATGGGCACCACGGTCACCAGGTACCAGTTGCTACTCTCGTCTAGCGGCATGTAGCCAAGCCACACCGGCCGGCCCTCCAGATTCACCACCGAGCTGCCGCCTCGAGAAATCGCCATGGCGTCTTTGAATGCGGTGAGCCCCTCGGGATGCTCCGACGCATCGGCCAGGTGAGGAAATAGATTTCCTTTGGACACATGCTTTCCTGCGTGATCCTCGTGGAAAAGGATATCCCCCTTCCGATTGATCACATAGGCATAGCCCTGGCCATTATAGAAGGAAAGGGTGAAATTGCGAAGCACCATCTCCAGCGGGAACTCCCGCAAGAGATAACCCTCGCTGCCGTCCCGCAGCCGGAAGGGCACATACATATCAAAGACGTGGATCCCGGTGGAGCGATTTACATGGGGATCGATGAGCCCGCAGGTGGCGCGATCCGAGAAAGCGCGGAAAGCCTCCTCGTCCCAAAGCGATTGGTCAGGAAATACGGTACCGTCCTTCATATAGATCCGCATGTACCAACGGGTCTCCCCCAGAGAATCCGCATAACTCCGAAGCTCACTCGCATTCCCCATGGTTTCCACACGAGCCTTCACCCGATTCAGCGACGACTCGCTGTCGTCCAAATGGACGCGAAGGACATTGCGCCCCTGCTCCGTGGCCTCGCCGATGCTCCCCATGGCCTGATTCCAAAGCTCCTCCCGCACCACGTGCTGGAAACCGTACACCACGCCGCCGAGCAATACGATGACAATGAAATACAGCGCCATAATGCGCCACTTGGATCGATCCATGGGTCACACTCCCTTCGATTGATAAAAAGGATAGGGGATAGCCAGTAATAGTGAGGAGTTAGGAGGGAGAAGTGAGGAGTGGTGGTGCGGCGCACCTTCACTCCTCACTCCTAACTCCTAACTTATTTCAGCGCCATCACCGCCATGTGCCTCCCCGTCTTCCCCTTGGCCTTTCTATAGGAGAAGAAGAGGTCATCGTGACAGTAGGTGCACAGGCCGCAGTCTTCGATGTGATGATAAGGGATGCCGGATTTCTCTAAAAGCTTTCGATTCGCGCCGGGGAGGTCGAAGAGGTATTTCCCTTCGCCTTTGGGCATCGAGAGTTTTTCCATTTCCTTGTCCGTGAAGAGGCGGTAGAATTCTTCCACCACTTCCTCACCCACTTCGAAGCACTCCGGGCCGATAGCCGGGCCAATGGCGCAGAGGATGTTGTCACGGTCGCAGCCGTAATTTTTCTCCATCTTCGCGATGGTGAGGCCGGCGATATTGCCCGCCGTCCCTCGCCAACCGCCGTGAGAGAGGGCGATCACTTTTTTCTTCGGGTCGTAAAAGAAAAGCGGCGTGCAGTCCGCGTAGTTCATGGTAATGGGCACATCTTTTTCGTCGGTCATGAGCCCATCACAGGCAGGGATCGCCGTATTTCCTGAAAGCGCCCCGCGGCCTTTGTCCTTTGCCGTGACTTTGGAAATATACGTCCCGTGCACCTGCTGACAGCACACCAGAGACGCCGGGTCTAGGGACAGCGCCTTGAAGTAGCGCCGCCGATTTTCTAAAACCGCCGCTTCCTCATCGCCCACATGGAGCCCCATATTCAAAGGACCCAACTCCGGCCCGCTCACGCCGCCCATGCGGCAAGACACCGCCGCCGTGATGGGAAGGTCACGGAAGAGATCAAAAGTCATATACGTAATTCCCGAGGAGGAAATAAATTTCATCATAGCCGCCTTTCCGAGGACAAGCCCCTTCGTTTTGTTCTATTATACGCGAAAGGATAGGGCGTGGCTAGACGATTTAGAGGCATGAAATGCTTTGCTAAAGTGAGGAGGGAGGAGTGAGGAGGGAGGAGTGGTGGTGCGGCGCACAAATTAAAAAGCGCCGCGAGTTTGGAAAGTCAGCGCGTTTTCCCGCTTCCCCACTACCGTTATCCGTTTACCGTGTAACCGTTTACCGGCTCTTTGGGCGATAGCGAGCCATGGAGCAACAAACTTTTCTGCATAAGAGCTTATCGCACCATGGCTCGATGCCATTAGAACGCGCGGTGATCGGTTATACGGTAAACGGTTCGCGGCAGTGGGGAAGCAGGTACGCGTTTACCTATTTCAAAACTCGCGCCGCTTTATGAATTGTGCGGCGCACCTTCACTCCTCACTCCTCACTCCTCACTCCTCACTTTCATCTACATCCCCACTCCACTTTCTAAAGTCAATGGGAAGCGGCGCCTTAAACTCCATCTCCTCCCCCGTCACCGGGTGCGTAAATCGAAGGCTGTAGGCGTGGAGGGCTTGGCGGGCCATCTTATCCATCGGGCCGCCGTAGAGGTCGTCGCCCAGGAGCGGGTGACCAAGGCTTTGGAAATGGACGCGGATCTGGTGGGTGCGGCCGGTGAGGAGATGGATCTTGAGAAGGCTGTAATCAGAAAATTCTTGCAGCACTTCATAGTCCGTCACCGCCCGTTTGCCGTCCTCTCTTACCGTCCACTCCACGATGCTTCCGTCCTTGCGCCCGATGGGACGATCGATGCGGCCCTTCTTTTCTGCGAGGTGCCCGGAAATCAAAGCCATGTACTCCCTATAAATCTGGTCGTGACTGTGCGAGAGGTCGTACTGTCCTTTGGCGGACTTCGCCACCACCACCAGGCCCGTGGTATTTCTATCAAGCCGATAGATGGGATGGATGCCCGCATCGATTTGATTTCTTCTATAATACCCCGCCACCGCATTCACCAACGTGTCGAAGGCGCCGTGGGCGGTGGGGTGAATGATCATGCCCGGGCCCTTGTCGATGACGAGAAGCGAGTCGTCTTCGTAAACGATGGAGAGTGGGATGTCGGCAGGGACGATCTCATTCTCCTCGCTCCACTCCAAGGAAACGAAATCCCCTTCCGCAAGCGGCGCGCGGGCGTTGTGAATGTCCACGCCATTCACCGACACCCGCCCCTGCCACTTGATCCGCTTCCAAAGCCCGCCGGACAATTTCATCCGCCGCGCCGCCTCCTTCACCATCAGCCCCGACCACTCACGGGGAACAAGGAATTCTAATTTCATGGGCCTGCCTCCTTTGCTGGGCATCATTATATCACGAGTAGGGCTAAGCGGTTTAGTAGTCGGTGGTCGGTGGTCGGTAGTCGGGGCGCATTTGACATCGAACTAACATAGAACAATTACCGCTCTCAAGATAAGTAGTCGGTAATCGGTGGTCGGTAGTCGGGACGCGCTTAGCGCCATTCACACGTATCGTTACCACCTGTATGTATGCGTTGTCATCAAATGCGAACCGACCACCGACTACCGACCACCGACTACAAATCCCCAAATATGCTATAATATACCAAAACCCAATTACCCTTACCAATGGAGGCAATTATGAAAATTTCTGTAGACCATCAGTTATTCGATACCATCACCGGACTTTGCATCGGCGTGGTGGCGCTGCGCGCGGCTGACAACCGCGACCTGAACCTGGAAGCCGAGGCCTTCCGCCGCCGCTGCTGCACCGAAGCGAATCTGCTTTTGAAAATGAATCCCGCCATGGCGGACGCAGAGATCGCCCGCTACGACGCCGCCCTCTCCCGCGTGGGCCTTTCCGGCGAGACGGCGCTTGCCAAAACTTTCAAAGACTACAAAAAAGCCCTGGGCCTTTCGGAAAAAGAAGAAGAGAGCGACGAAGTGGAGCTTCTCGCGGCGCCAAAGGCGGCCACCTTGGACGAGCTCGCCGGCTCCGACATGCTGCCCCGGGAAAATCCGATTTCCGACATCATCCGCTCGGCCATGCTGAAATTCCACGTAGACATCCACGGCTACGACATGGGCGATCGCAAGACGCCGCTCACCATCACCAAGACCGAGGATGACATCGTCGTTTCCTTAGGAAATAAAATTCTCACCCGCCGCTGGCTCTGCGAAGAAGTTTCCGAAAACATCACTAGAGATACCGAAGACGTCCTGATCCTCATCACCGGCTTTGCCCCGAACCGCAAAAAAGTGGCGGCCGCAAGAAACGAACTCGCCCGCCGCATCAAATCCGCCTTCGACCGCGCCGTAGAAGTAGGCTGGCTCGAAGGGGAAGAGGCGGAGTTTGAGACGGATATTTAAATGATAATAGGAAGATAAGTATCCTGAAAAGTGAGGAGTTAGGAGTGAGGAGTTAGGAGTGGTGGTGCGGCGCACAAGTTAAAAAGCGCCGCGAGTTTCGAAAGTCAACGCATTTGATTGCTTTCCCACTACCGTTATCCGTTTACCGTGTAACCGTTTACCAGATCTTTTACTGACAGCGAGCCCTGGAGCGATATATCTCTGCGTAAGGGGTTATCGCTCTACGGCTCGCTACCATTTATACGCACGGTTAACGGTTATACGGCAAACGGTTCACGGTAGTGGGAAAGCAGCGGGGCGCGTTTCCCTACTTCAAAACTCGCGCCGCTTTACGAATTGTGCGGCGCACCTCCACTCCTCACTCCTCACTCCTCACTTTAACCCCATACGCTTAAACTTCTAGCTCTTGCCTTACGAAAGGTCACCCATGAAATACACTGCTATAGATTTTGAGACCGCCTACTGGGGGCCCGGGAATGCTTGCTCCCTAGGCATCGTCACCAGCGACGGCGAGAAGGTCATCGACGAGTGGTACCACCTGATCCGCCCCTTGTCCTTGGATTTCAATAAGGACTGCGTGGAAATCAATGGCATCCACCCCGAGGACGTAGCGGAGGAAAAAACTTTCGCCGAGCTGTGGGACGACATCGCCTCCCGCCTCGATGGCAGTCTCGTCTTTGCCCACAATGCCCGCTTCGACATGAATGTCCTCGCCTCGGCCATGGCGTCCTACAAGCTCCCGGACATCCGCATCTCCTACGGCGACACCGTGGCCCTCTCGGTGGCCCTGTGGCCGGCCATGGAGAACCACAAGCTCAATACCGTAGCCGAAGCCCTAGGCTTTGACTTCACCCACCACCAGGCCCTAGACGACGCCCGCGCCTGCGAATACATCGTCCGCTGCGGCCTTCAGGAAAGAAATACCCCCTCCCCCGAGGCGCTCTTAAAAGAAACTGGTCAGACCATCCGCCGGTTCATGATCAATCGGAGGGAAAGAAAGCTCATCTATAAGTGAGGACGGCCCTCTTGGTTTAGCAATCAGTGGTCAGTGATCAGGACGCGTTTAACTGCCATCTCACACATGCGGACATCTCTTTCTGAAAAAAGGACTTGTCGCATCTGACACTTGAGCCAAGTACGTACTGATCACTGACTACTGATCACTGATCACTAACCTCCAACGAAAGGAATCCCCCATGCATCCCTACACCTACCTCCTCTTCGACCTAGACGGCACGATTTCTGAATCGGCGCCGGGAATCATTCGATCCGTGCGCTACGGCCTTGACGCCGTGGGCATCCATGAGACTGACATGGAAAAGCTCTCCACCTTCATCGGGCCGCCGCTCAATACGCAGATGAAGAAGCTCTATGACATGAAGGACGAAGACATCGTCACGGCGGTGATGAAGTTCAGAGAGCTTTACGAAAGCTCCGCCCTCTATGACTGCAAGCCCTACGAAGGCATCGAAGCGCTCCTCCAAGACGCCCGCGCCGCCGGCTACAAGCTCGCCGTGGCTTCCTCGAAGCCCGAGCCCTTCGTGAAAGAAATCATCCGCCACTTCGGCTTCACGGATCTCTTCCACGTCATCTGCGGCAGCGATCCCAATAATGAATTCAAAAAGAACAACAATCTGAACCAAAAGGCCTGGACCATCCAGACCGCCCTCACCCGCTTCGAAGCCCAAGGCGCTTTAAGGGAAGACCTCGCCGCCCATACCGTCATGATCGGCGACACCGGCTACGACGCCGACGGCGCAGCCCAGATGCACCTCCCCTGCATCGGCGTCACCTACGGCTACGGCAGCAAAAAAGAGCTAGAGGCCCATCACACACCGGTCATCGTAGACTCGGTGGAAGAGCTCAGAAACATATTGGCATTATAAAAAGCAGACGCGGATCATTCCGTGTCTGCTTTTTGGTTTGGGTGGAAAACGGTAGAGGGGTAGTGATCAGTGATCAGGGGTCAGTGATCAGGGCGCCAGCTCCGATGCTTTGTGCTATCGATTTAGTGATCAGTGGTCGGTGCCCCTCGCGTATTTGACGCTAGGGAAGCGCGCTGGCTCCCACTCCCAGCTGTAGCCAACCTCCACCGCTGGCGCAGTCCCCCTCCTTCCAGAGGAAGGCCAACCCCCTTGATCCCCCTTCCAGAGGAAGGGGGTAGAAAAGAGGAAAACGCGCCCTGATCACTGATCACTAATCACTGATTACTAACCCGCTAGCCCCAAAATCACGATCCCCCCACCGCCCCCTGCAATATTTCCTGCAGGTACGCGTTCTTCTCCTTTTTCTCGTCCACGTTGTCGAGAAGGAGGTCCACGTAGCGGCCCAGGGTGTCGGAGTCGGTGTATTTGGCAATGAAGGAGTCGGCCTTATTGCTCTCCAGGATGATCGGGAATTCCACAGCCGCAAAGATCTGCATGGCTTTGAGCTCCAGGTCTTTCTCATCGGTGTAGCCGGTGATTTCGGCCACGTTGCGAATGACCTTTTCCCAGCACTGGCTATGCAAAAGGGAGAGGTAGATGAAATAGGTGTCCTTCGCGTCTTCGCTGGAGGGATTGGAAATGGAGCGGAAGAGGGCCGGGTGCTGGCGGGCCAGCTGGAAGTAGGCCATGATGTATTTCTTGATCCGTTCCTTCGGCGAAAGGCGCATGTCATCCAGGTAGGAAACGATATTTTCCAGATTTCCCATCATGTACTCCAATGCCGCGCCGATGAGCTCTTCCTTCGAGCCGAAATAGTAGCGCACCGAGGCGATATTCACCCCCGCCGCAGCCGCAATGGTCCGCACCGTGGCTTTCTTGAAACCCTCCTGCTGCAAAATATGCACCGTGGTCTCGATCATCTTCTCACGGACCCGTTCCCCTTTACCGGTCAGTTTTCTGGTCATAGTTCATTCCTTTACTAATATATGGTGGTTTTAACTGTAGAGATTTAGTGATTAGTGATCAGTGATCAGTGATCAGGGCGTCAACTCCGATGCTTTACGCTATCGATTTAGTGGTCAGTGGTCGGTGGTCAGTGATCACTTGACGCTAGCCCCACGCATCGCCTTTTACCCCCTTCCTCCGGAAGGGGGGCAGGGGGG
>CAVEMF010000039.1:0-10793 GCA_963616715.1 Ruminococcus bromii
GCATAAGAAAAGGACGGCCTTCGAAGCCGTCCTTTTCTGTGAGAGTGTAAAAATAAAAGGAGATAAAGGAGTGGATTTCCCGCTTGGGGAAAACGGGAAATGAAATTGTGAAGGCAGAACGGAATCCGTACATTCCATATCTGTCTTCGAGATTATTATAACACACGAATCTGAATTTGCAAGGCTTCCTGCAAATAAAATTTAAGCAGGCCGAATAAATGGAAAGGCAGTGAGAAGTGAGGAGTGAGGAGTGAGGAGTGAGGAGTGAAGGTGCGCCGCATCAATTCATACAGCGGCGCAAATTTTTGAAATAGGCACGCGCGCCCCGACTACCGATTACCAAATGCGAATTTCCATTCCCCCATCTTCCACTTTGTGATAAAATAACAATGAAGTGTTGTCTTTTTAGGAGGTGTTACGTTGTTCGCCTATGCGTTCACGTTTCTTGTGGCCTTGGCCGTGACTTTTGTGCTGACGCCATTGGTGAAGAATTTCGCCATCAAAATCGGTGCGGTGGATAAGCCGGACGCGCGGAAGGTGCATCACGGGCTGATCCCTCGGCTCGGGGGCCTGGCCATTTATGCGGGCTTCATGGTGTCCGCCATTGCCACCATCGGATTCACCTATGAAATGGTCGGCGTCATGGCCGGCGCGACGTTTTTGATCGTGGTGGGCGTGGTGGATGATATGATTTCCTTGCCGCCGAAGGTGAAGCTTTTGGGGCAAATCATCGCGGCCGCCATTCCCGTTGTTATTTTCAATATCAATATCGAGTGGGTGGACCTGCCTTGGTCCGGGATTTTGTATTTGCCGGAAATCATATCGCTGCCCCTCACGATTTTCTGGATCATTGGCTTCATCAATACGGTGAACCTCATCGATGGCTTGGACGGTCTGGCGGCGGGCATTGCCACCATTGCCTCTATTGCCATTGCGCTCTTGGCTTTCCAGATGGGCCAGTGGGTGGCCGCGGCGGCCATGATCGCCATGACCGGCGCGTGCCTGGCATTTCTCCAGTACAATTTCAACCCGGCGAAGATTTTCATGGGCGACACTGGCTCCATGTTCCTGGGCTACATCATCGCCTCGGTGTCCGTCATGGGCTCCATGAAGACCGTAGCGACGGCAGTGCTCATCGTGCCGCTCCTGGCGCTGGCTGTGCCCATCACCGATACGCTCCTTGCCATCGTCCGTAGAAAGTCCAGCGGCGTGCCGATTTTCTCGCCGGATAAGAATCATCTTCATCACCGGCTCCTGGCCAAGGGGCTGAACCAAAAGCAGGTGGTGCTCATCATGTACGCACTCACCGCCTTTTTCTCCTGCACCGCCCTCCTGGTCATCCATATGTCTGTGTGGATCGGCTCGGCCGTGGTAGCAGTGGCGCTCCTCCTCTTCGTGCTGTGGGCAAGGAAGCTCGGCGTCATGAAGGAAATCGTACCGCCGCCTTCTCAAATGGAAAAGAAAGATAAATAAGTATATAAATAAAGAACCGCTGATTTGAACCAAAGGGGAAACAAAGAAATCATGCTCAAAGTAATGACCATTTTCGGAACTCGTCCGGAAGCCATCAAGATGGCGCCGGTGGTGAAGGAGCTTTTGAAGCGCCCGGAAATTGAAACCAAAGTATGCCTCACCGCCCAGCATCGCGAGATGCTTGACCAGGTGGTGGACCTCTTCCATTTGCCGGTGGACTACGACCTTGACATCATGAAGAGCGGCCAGTCCCTCTATGACATCACCGCCCGCGTACTCCGGGGCCTCGAAGACGTGCTGAAAAAAGAAAAGCCGGACTATGTACTGGTGCATGGCGACACCACCACCACCTTCACCGCTGCTGTGGCGGCCTTCTATCAGCAGATCAAAGTGGGCCATGTGGAAGCAGGCCTTCGCACAGGAAATCTCCTTTCGCCATTCCCGGAAGAGGCGAACCGCCAGCTCACCGGCGTGCTGTCGAATGTGAACTTTGCGCCTACCGAAACGGCGCGGCAGAATTTGCTCTGCGAAAATAAAAAAGACGAAACTATCCACGTGGTAGGAAATACAGTCATCGATGCGCTGCTCCACACCGTGAAGCCGGATTACCATTTCGCTGATCCGGAAATCGAAGCCATCGAAGAACACAAACGAGTGATCCTCGTTACCACCCACCGCCGTGAAAACCTGGGCGCTCCCATGCGTCAGGTGTACCGCGCGCTCCGCCGCCTGGTAGAAGCAGTGCCGGACACGGAAGTGGTCTTCCCGGTCCATAGAAATCCATTGGTGAGAGAAGCAGTAGCCGAAGAGCTTGAAGGCGTAGCCGGCATCCACCTGGTGGAACCGATGGAGTATGAGCCATTTACCAATCTCATGGCCAGAAGCGCCATCGTCCTCACTGACTCCGGCGGCATCCAGGAAGAAGCGCCGAGCCTTGGCAAGCCCGTCCTCGTCCTTCGTGACACCACCGAGCGTCCGGAAGCTGTAGAAGCGGGCACTGTGAAGCTCGTGGGCACAGACGAAGAAAAAATTTTCCAAACTGCTTACAAACTTTTGACCGACGAAAAAGAATACAAAGCAATGGCAGAAGCCGTAAATCCCTATGGCGACGGTCACTCCGCTGAGCGCATCGCTGACGCCCTTTTGTACATTGAAGGAATAAGTGATAAAAAACCAACTAAATTTATAGCCAAGTAAAAAGTCCTATGCTATAATGTAGTGGTGAATTTGCGCGTTTAACTTTTTTAGCGTGCCTGATTTTTAAAAATATGGAAAAGAGAATGGACAACAAGGGGAAGAAACCGGCGGATGATTGGAATCCGCTTCGTAGCATTGCCATCGCCTCCGGCGCCGGCATGACCATTCTCGTTTCCGTTGGTATAGGCTTGTGGATAGGCCTGAAGGTGGATGAATACATGGGGACACACCCCTTCGGATTGATCCTTTTTTCCATTGTCGGGGCCGCAAGCGGACTATACTCAGTAATTAAACAAATTTTAGGTAAGAAATGATATGAACTTCGACTTAACTTTTCCTCATTACGCTGAGAAGATGGTGAAGTACCTGTGGGTCCTCACCGCTCTTGGGGCAGTGATTCTATTTCTTTGGAAAGGCTGGCCATACGGCGCGGCCTGGGGATTAGGCAGCCTGTTTCATATCTTTTTTTTCAAGTTTTTACTGCTGAAATTTAAGCAGTGGGAGAGGGCAAAGAGAGACGTAGAATTCATCGGACATCGCCTGGTGGTATTCACCATGCTGCGTTTCATTCTGGAAATTCTATTTTGTGTGGCGGTCATCTTCACGCCGCTTGACATCCTTGCCTTTTTAGGTGGCTTACTTACACTGCCCGCCGCGACTCTCGGGGAGCGGTTGGTCGGTTTAATTAAGGAATAGGCTTTTCTTGATATCCTTGTAAGAGAGAGGGGGTGAGATTATGCATCTTCATACGGGTACACATGTTGTAGAGCAGCTCTTTGGTCTGTCTGTGAATATGGATACACTTCATACTACATGGCTTACTGCCATCATCGTTTTCATCGCCGTCTTCGCAGCTACCAGAGGCAGAGCACTGATCCCGGGTGGATGGCAGAATGTGATTGAGATGGTGATCGAAGGACTTTGTTCCCAGTTCGAGAGCAATGTCGGTCCGAAATACCGCACGGTAGCGACCGTTCTTCTGACACTGTTCCTCTTCATCTTCACAGCCAACCAGATCGGCCTTCTGCCGACAGATCACCTGACCGCGTCCCCGACGAATGACGTGAATACCACATTGGGCTTGTCTATCGCATGCTCTTTGATCACGCACTTCTATTTCATTAAGTGCAAAGGCTTTGGTCATTGGCTTGGACACTTCTTCAAACCATTCCCGATCTTCGCTATCATGAACTTGATCGAAGAATTGGCAAAACCGATTACGCTGGCAATGCGTCTATTCGGCAACATCCTGGCCGGTGAAATTCTGCTGGAAGTCCTGTATTTCCTCTGCCCATGGCTTGTACCTATGATCTGGATCGCCGTATCTTTGTTCATCGGCTTGGTTCAGGCATACATTTTCACCACCCTGACTTCTGTATATCTCAAAGAAAGTGTTGACTAAGTCACAGCCGGTGAAGCGGCACCGCCGCCTAATAAACGGAAACGGCACCGTCCGTCCAAACGGCAAAATCGAAATGGCCTGCCTCCCCTGATCACGGGGCAGAGCTAAAAATTTTTACAATTCTCTAGGAGGAATTATCATTATGGATCAGACAATCGTAGCACAGTATTCCCTGATTGCAGCAGCAATCATTGCAGCTTGCGCAGCTCTCGCAGCAGCATTCTCCGACTCCAAAGCAGCTGCTAAAGCTCTTGAAGGTATGACCCGTCAGCCGGAAATGGCAGGCAAGCTGTTCACCAACATGCTCGTTGCTATCGGCCTTATCGAATCTATTCCGATTATCGCTATCGTTATCGCTCTGGTACTCGTATTCGCTAACCCACTCCTGAAATAATCATTCCTAATAACATAATTACGGAATATTAGGCTAAGGAGGGAACGAATTGGTAGACCTGAATGGTACGTTGCTGATGCAGATCGTCAACTTCGTCATTCTCTGTGCTATTCTTGGCCATTTCTGCTACAAGCCGGTACTGAAAGTACTGGATGACCGCAAAAACCGTATTAAAAACGACCTGGACAACGCTGCTAAATCCAAGGAAGACGCTGCAAAGCTGAAAGAAAGCTATGAAGCGGCTCTCCGCGACGCGCAGGCAAAAGCTCAGGAAATTGTGGACAAAGCAGTCAAAGAAGCTAAGGTGCAGGCGCAGGCACAGATTGATGAAGCCCATGCAGCTATCGCAAAGACTAAGGAACAGGCCAGCCAGCAGATTGAAAGAGAACGCAAGGATGCTCTGGAAGATCTGAAGGCTCAGGTAGCCGTCCTTTCCTGCGATATTGCAGCTAAGATCATCAGCAAAAACATGACGCCGGACGCAAACGATCGGCTCATCGCAGAAAGCATCGCTAAGCTGGATGCTAAAAAAGCAGGTAAATAATCATGGATAAGAACGTAATCCTTGCAAAGAAATACGGTCGCGCCATCTATGAAATTGCTGCTGAACAAAACAGCTTGGAAAAAACAGAAGAAGACCTCCGCCTGATCGCTGACGCTATCAAAGAACACAGCGAACTCAAGGAGCTTCTTTTCCATCCTCTGCTTGCAAAGGGTGTCAAGAAAGATACGATTAATAAATTATTTGCAGATAAGGTTCAGCCTGTTGTTCTGCAGTTCTGCTATGTCGTAATCGACAGAGACCGCATCACCGACTTCCCGGCTATGGTAGACGTTTACGCTACCCTGGCACATCACGGCATGGGCATCGAAGAAGCCATCGTTACATCCGCTCTTCCGATGACCAAAGCCCAGGTGGAAGCATTGAAAGCGAAACTCTCTGAAATGACCGGGAAAAAGATTCTCGTAAAGCAGAAAGTGGACACAGCACTGATTGGCGGCTTCACCGTTCAAGTGGGCGACCGCCTGATCGATGGGTCCGTAGCCAGACAGCTGCAGACACTGAAAGCTATTATGATGCAAAGAGATTGAGGTGACTTCTAGGAAATGAAAATCAGTTCAGATGAAATTACATCTGTCATTAAAAAACAGATTGAAAACTACAAAGTAGACCTCAATGTCGATGAAGTAGGTACGGTTCTTGAAGTCGGCGACGGCATTGCGCACATCTATGGCCTTGAAAACTGCATGGCCGGCGAACTGCTTGAACTGCCGAACGGCGTATATGGCATGGCTCTTAACCTGGAAGAAAGCAACGTAGGTGCCGTTCTTCTGGGCCACGCTGAATCCATCAAAGAAGGCGACACAGTTAAAAGAACTGGCCGCCTGATGCAGGTACCGGTAGGCGACGCAGTCGTAGGACGCGTAGTCAACGCACTGGGCCAGGCAATCGATGGCAAAGGCGAAATTAAGACCTCCGAATTCCGCGACATTGAAATTAAGGCACCGGGCATTGCTGACAGACAGCCAGTTAATGTACCGCTGCAGACTGGTCTGAAATGTATCGACTCCATGGTTCCGATCGGCCGCGGCCAGCGCGAACTGATCATCGGCGACCGTGGTACCGGCAAAACGGCTGTAGGTATCGATACCATTCTGAACCAGAAAGGTCAGAACGTAATTTGTATTTATGTATCCATCGGCCAGAAGAACTCCAACGTTGTTCGTGTATACGAAAAACTGAAACAGGCTGGCGCTATGGATTACTCCATCATCGTCCATGCAGGCGCATCCGAAGGCTCCCCGATGCAGTACCTGGCACCATACTCCGGTGTCTCCATCGCTGAATACTTCATGCATCAGGGCAAAGACGTCCTCATCATTTATGATGACCTGTCCAAGCACGCTGTCGCATACCGCGCTATGTCCCTGCTGCTCCGCCGTCCACCGGGACGTGAAGCATACCCGGGCGACGTATTCTACCTGCACTCCAGACTTCTGGAACGTGCTGCTCGTCTTTCTAAAGAACTCGGCGGCGGCTCTATCACCGCTCTTCCGATCATCGAAACCCTGGCAGGCGACGTAGGTGCATACATTCCGACCAACGTTATTTCCATCACCGACGGCCAGATCTATCTGGAAACCGCACTCTTCTACTCCGGTATCCGTCCGGCAATCAACGTAGGCCTCTCCGTATCCCGTGTAGGCGGCTCCGCTCAGATCAAAGCTATGAAACAGGTCGCAGGTACCCTGCGTCTGGACTTGGCTCAGTTCCGCGAACTCGCAGCTTTCGCACAGTTCGGCTCCGACCTCGACGCTGCTACCAAAGCACAGATCGACCGCGGCCAGAGAACCACCGAAATCCTGAAACAGCCACAGTACTCCCCATACCCGGTCGAAGACCAGGTACAGGCTATCTACGTAGCAGTTAACGGATACCTCGACGATGTAGAAGTCAAAGACGTTGTAGACTTCGAACACCAGGTTCTCGCATATCTCCATAGCAACCATCCGGAAATCGGCGAAGACATCGTCAAAGCTAAGAAGCTGACCGATGAAAACGAAGAAAGACTGAAGGCTGCTATCGTTGAATTCAAAGAACGCTACAACGCAACAAAGTCTGAAACGGTAAAGGGGTGATCTGATTGGAAAGTACGCGTGATATAAAAGGGCGCATTAAATCTGTCACCAACATCCAGCAGATCACAAAAGCAATGAAGATGGTAGCCGCAGCTCGTCTGCGCAAAGCAGAAGAAAAAGCAAACGGCTCCCGTCCCTATGCTGAAAAAATCGGAGAGCTTCTGCGCCGTGCTTCTTCGGTAACACCCGGCTTCACCAGCCCGCTCTTCAGAACAGGCAAAGTGAAAAAGGTCGGCTATCTCATCATCAGTGCAGATAAAGGCCTTGCCGGTGCTTATAACTCCAATGTTATGAAGCAGACCATAAGCGAAATCTCCGGAAAGGATCGGTCAGAGTATGCACTTTATGTGTGCGGCAAGCAGGGTAGAAACTACCTGAAATTCCGCGGCTATGACCTCGATGCCTATCATTTCGGCTTTTCTGATAAACCGTCGGCTCAGGATTCCATCGATCTTGCCAAAGAAATGGTGGAATACTTCTCCAAAGAAGAAGTCGATGAAGTTTATATCATTTACACCAAATTCATCACTGCTCTCCGCCAGCAGGTGAAAGTACAGAAATTACTTCCTGTAGAAGCACCAAAGGCAGAAGCAGAAGGCGCAGCAGAAGCAGAACCATCGGTAGATGATGAATACATCTTCCTGCCGGATGCAGGTTCCGTCCTCTCCAAGCTGCTCCCTGAATATGTACAGGTGCAGGTATACAATGCTATGCTCCAATCCGCTGCCTCCGAACTCGGCAGCCGAATGGCAGCTATGTCTGCTGCAACCGACAACGCAACCGAAAGAATCGCCGACCTCAACCTGACCTACAACAAAGCACGTCAGGCCCAGGTCACCAACGAAATTTCCGAAATCGTCGGCGGCGCAGCAGCGCTTGAATAATCCCGGCACTAAGAATTTAAGGAGGAATGCTTCTTCATGGCAAATGAACAGGAGATGCAGGTAGGTAAAGTTGTCCAGATCATCGGCGCAGTCGTAGATATTGCATTCGATGACGACAAAGAACTTCCTGCTATCTATAACGCAATCCATGTTAAAGATGATAAATCCGGCGTTCCTGTTGATGTTATCTGTGAAACCATGCAGCACCTTGGCGATGGCGTAGTCCGCGCCGTTGCAATGAGCTCCACAGATGGCATGGTACGTGGAATGAAAGCAGTCGACACCGGCCGTGCAATCGCAGCACCGGTAGGCGACGGCTGCCTTGGACGTATTTTCAACGTTCTCGGACAGACAGTAGATAACGATCCGACCAAAGTTCCGGCATCTGACTACTGGCCAATTCACCGCGCTGCACCGGCCTTCAAAGACCAGTCTCCGGCAGCTGAAATTTTCGAAACCGGCATCAAAGTCGTAGACCTGATCTGCCCATACGCAAAAGGCGGTAAAATCGGTCTGTTCGGCGGCGCAGGCGTAGGTAAGACAGTCCTGATTCAGGAACTCATCCACAACGTCGCAACCGAACACGACGGCTGCTCCGTATTCTGCGGCGTAGGCGAACGTACCCGTGAAGGCAACGACCTTTGGGGCGAAATGAAAGAATCCGGCGTACTGAACAAAGTAGCACTGGTATACGGCCAGATGAATGAACCTCCGGGAGCTCGTATGAGAGTAGCCCTGACAGGTCTGACCATGGCTGAATACTTCCGTGATAAACAGGGTCAGGACGTACTGCTCTTCGTAGACAACATTTTCCGTTTCGTACAGGCAGGCTCCGAAGTATCCGCACTGCTCGGCCGTATGCCATCCGCCGTAGGTTACCAGCCAACCCTGGCTACCGACATCGGCGAACTGCAGGAACGAATCACTTCCACCAAGACCGGTTCCATCACCTCTATCCAGGCTGTATACGTACCGGCCGATGACCTCACCGACCCGGCTCCAGCTGGCGTATTCACCCACTTGGACGCTACCACCGTATTGAACCGTTCCATCGCCGAACTGGGCATTTACCCGGCAGTTGACCCGCTGGACTCCACTTCCCGAATCCTCGATCCAAACGTACTTGGTGAAGAACACTACGAAGTAGCCCGCGGCGTACAGGCTATTCTGCAGCGCTACAAAGAACTGCAGGACATCATCGCCATCCTCGGTATGGAAGAACTTTCCGACGACGACAAAGTCATCGTTGCTCGTGCAAGAAAGATTCAGAGATTCCTGTCTCAGCCGTTCTTCGTAGCTGAACAGTTCACAGGCTCCCCAGGTCGATATGTACCGCTGAAGGAAACCATCAGAGGCTTCAAGGAAATCCTTGCAGGCCAGCACGATGATATGCCTGAAGGTGCATTCTACATGGTCGGCACAATTGATGAAGCAATCGAAAAGGCTGAAAAGATGAAGAAAGGGGAATAAGCCATGGCTGATACCCTTACTAAATCCCTGCACGTGGAAGTCATCAGTCCCGACGGCGCGATTTTCGCGCAGGACGACGTGGACATGGTGGTGGCCCGCGCAGAAGATGGCGAATTCGCTATCATGAAAGGCCATCTGCCTCTGGCTGCTGCTCTTGAAATGAGCGTTGTACGCATCAAGAAAGGCGCAGAAGAAACAAAGGTGGCTGTATTCGGTGGCTTCCTCGAAAATGCTCACAATAAGGTCAACGTCGTAGCTCCTCTTGCCGAACTGGCAGACAACATCGACGTAGCCCGTGCTGAAGCAGCGAAGAAACGCGCTGAAGCCAGACTGGCATCCCATGACGCAAACGTGGACATGGACCGTGCCAGATATGCACTGATGCGCGCAATCACCCGCATCAACGCAACCAAAAAATCCATCTAATGGAAAATAAAAAGAACCGCAGCCCCGCGCCGCGGTTCTTTTTTATTACGAGCGTAGTGATCAGCGGCGCGCCCCATATATAAGGGCGAAGCCCACTGCTTTTACCCCCTTCCTCCGGAAGGGGGAGGGCCCGAAGGGCGGGGGTTGGCTTGGAAGAAGGCGTTCAGAGGGCAGATGATGCGACTCATCTTTTCAAACTTGCGCCGCTTTATAATTTGTGCGGCGCACCTTCCCCCGCCCCCAGCCCCTTGCCCCTTGAACCCATGTAGAAAAAACTTTCGCGTGCTATTTGCCACACAAGCGGTATGCTTTCAAACCATCTGCTATAGCATTTATTTATAAGCACTTTCAATAACTACCAACAAACGCGAAGCGCCCGGCTATGGTACAATAAAGAAAAGAAAAATAATAATCACCATTCTATTTTTTCAAGGAGGAGAGACCATGGACGAAATTTTTAATCGTGGCACCTGCCGCTACTTCAAAGAACTGACCCCTGTGCCGGACGAACAGCTCTTGACGCTGGTGAAAGCCGGCATGCAGGCGCGGGCCGTAGGAAATCAGAAATCCCGCGACTTCATCATCGTCACTAGAGAAGATTTGGTGAAAGCCATTTCGCACAACAGCATCATTGCTGGCCCGGCGCGCAAAGCGTCCGCTGCCATCGTCATTGTAGGCAAGAAAGACGGCATCAGCTTCCCGGACGAATGGACCTTCGACTGCTCCGCAGCGGCGCAGAACATTTTGATCGAAGCTGAGCACCTTGGCCTCTCCACTTTATGGATGCAGGTCTACCCCTATAGAGATAGAAAGATCCACCTCTGCCACATCCTGGATATTTCCACAGACCTTGATCCCTTCTGCATCATCGCCATCGGCTACGCAGACAAGCGTCCGGTGAAAATGA
>CAVEMF010000040.1:0-5385 GCA_963616715.1 Ruminococcus bromii
CCTTCACCACGTCTCCTGCCCGGTCATGATCATTAAGGATGAGACGGGAGAAAGTAGTCAGTGATTAGTGATCAGTGATCAGTGATTAGTGATTAGTGATCAGTGGTCGGTAATTAGTAGTCGGTAGTCGAGGCATGCTGCCCTGCTTCCTCCATGTGACCTTCTTCCTCTGGAAGGAGGGTAGCTGGCGGAAAAAATCTCGCAAAAGCCAATCGCGTCCTGACCACTGACCCCTATTTTCAAAAGGAGACCCCCATTGTTTAGAAAAGACAAACCATTCCTCCTAGGATGGATCTACTTCCTCCTCATGTTCCCCCTGGCCGCCTTCTTGCCGGAATCCTTCGGCGAAGAGAATGGGGTCATCGAGAATCTACAAATGCTCTGGCTCTTCGGCGGCCTCATCTTCTGTGCCGCCGCTCACGACCACCGCTTCCAAGACTGGGGCGGGCGGCCCTACGCCCTTTGGAAGGCCGGCATCATTTACTATTTCCTTCTCATCATGAGAGAAATCAGCTGGGGCCGTACCTTCTTCCCCACCGAAGACGGCGGTTATATTTCCTACAGCGACATGGGCCTCTATGGCGAGCTCGTCCATCCTATGGTGGGCCTCCTCATCCTCGCTCTGCTCGTCCTCCTGTATCGCGCCAAGGTATGGCGGGCCATCACGATCGCCAAGATCCCCCTCACCTCCTCCCTCCTGCTCCTCCTCTTCATCGGATTCTCCTGGGTTGGCGAACGCACCACCTTCTTCCTCTTTACCGGAGAAGTGGCCGAGGAACTCGCCGAATTCGGCTCCTATATGATGATGTTTATGATTACCAGAGACGCCGAGCAGCGTCTCCGCGAAAATATATAAAGGAAGGCTTCTTATGGCTGAACATTTCTATACCATCAAAGATATCACAGAAATCACCGGCATCCCCGCCACCGCGCTCCGCTTCTACGACAAGCGGGGCCTCCTCACCTTCGTCCGCCGCAGCGCCAACGGCATGCGCATCTTCACCGACACCGACATCCCCAAGATCCGCACCATCCAGTTTCTTAGAAATATCGACATGCCCGTGAACGTCATCAGCCGCTTCGTCGGCCTCATGCAGCAAGGCGACGCCACCGCCCGCGAAAGAAATCAAATGCTCATGACCCACACCAAGCGCCTCGAAGAAGCCCTAAGCGAGCTCCAAGAAAAATTCGAAGCCTCCACCTGCTTCGAAAAAATCCTAGCCGACCACCCGGCCCTAGACCCCACCTGCCCACCGCCAAAAAACCTGGGCCTCCCGAAAAAGCTAGAAAAATTTTTGTCGAGGGTGCCCGTGTAGTAGTGTGCATAGCGCTATCGATTTGGTAGTCGGTAGTCGGTGGTCAGTAGTCGGGGCGCATTTTCCTGCCTCCTCAATGTAACCTCCTTCCTATGGAAGGAGGGGAACCGCGAAGCGGTGGAGGTTGGCTCACCCCCGCACTATCTCTCGAGCAGCAAATAAAAAGCGAATCCTCTTTTCAAAAAGAGAATTCGCTTTTTTCGTTTGCATTATTTCCTTAGCGTCGCAGCTCCCGCATACAACGCTTATATGTCTGGATGATGATCTGGTTGTACCCATACTCCTCATTTTCGTTAAACCGCTGGAATCCATTGCCACCCACGTTGCAGAAGGTGCCATTTCGAGACTCGATATACTCATAAGTCGTGGTATGTAAGATTGCATTTTTCTCCACACTATAGGTCACCACATTCACTGCGAACCGCGTCTCTCCCGGCCCGATGCCGCGATCGGAAATCAGGACCGCCGAAGACCAGTCGATATAATTGCCATATCCCATATGCCCGCGCACCAGCTCATAATTCGAATCATTCCACAAATGATCCTCGTACATGCCACTAGCACAGACTGGCATAGGAGACATGCCGCCCATAGTTCCCGTCAGGCCGCCTGTCGCTACCAATGCCCCCAAAAGAACACTCACTGCTACCTTTTTCACAAATCTCATTTCTTCCTCCTCATTTAAATACTACCTCGATACCATAACCGACGCACCATGACAATGAAATCAGCAGGCGCAGTCATCTGGTGTCTGATGTCTGAAATCTCATATCTGACGTCTTTTTCTCTATCACCTCCTCGCCCACTTCATATAAAGATTTCACACGCTATCTGTCACGCAAGCGGTATGCTTCCAAACTTACTGAGCACCTTTCCCACCAATGGGATCCAGGCCCATGTGAGAAATCCGTAGAAAAGTAGCCCCGCGGCCAATCCCACCACAGCGCCATTGATGCGGATCCCTTCCAGCTCATGGTGCACCTTCGACTCGATGAATTCATTCAGCTCTTCATCCTGAAGACTTTCCAGTACCTCCATCATGGTGTCATGCAGGAAACCATGCTCATAGGTAAGGATTTCCGATAGCAAATCTCTCCCCATGGTATCGATTTCCCGGCAAAGCGCCGGGCTTTCTTCCACGCGGGAAAATCCCTGTCGAATGAAGGGCAGCATCATGTCCGCCAGCACGCCGCCTTCGCAAAGTTTTTGGAAACCGGTGAGCCCGTCATCGATGCGCTTTTCCAGAGGAAACGACTCGAAGAGCCCTTTGCCAAACTCCTGCAATGCTTCCAAGGTAGCCGGCTCCCGCAAAAAACGCTCCACCAAGAGATCCCACTGGGTGAGAAGCTCCTGATGGAAGGGATGATCCTTCCGTTTCCAGGCCTCCAGCTTCTCGACCAGCGCCTCCAGCGCCGCCTCGGCCAACGCATCATAGTCCACGGCGCCGAACCATTTCCCTAACTTGTAGCCGATATTTCCAAGGAAGCCCTTCTTCTCCCGGTCTCCTGCCTTTTTCATCTCCGCAGCCAGTTGGCGCCGAAGCGATGGATCCGCTGCCTTCCGCTCCCCTTCCTCCAAAAGGCGGAGGAGCCATTCCTCCCGATTCATTTCCCGCTGCAACCGCTCGCGCAGGAAAGAAATAAAAACGGGAATCCATTTCCGAGACTCGCTCCGTCCCCAGGCTTGTATCTCTTCTCTATGGCTATCCAAAAATTCTCCCATATACGCCGCGCCTCTTCCCGCCAGCCTTTGAGAAATAGACTCTCTGCGTTCCTTGAGCCAGGGTAGCACCGCATCGGTGACGGAAAAAGTAGAAACCTTCGCCAGCAAATTTTCCCGATTCAAAAGGCTATGATTCATCTCGCCCACCTTTTGAATGATCCGCGCTCGATTGGCCGGAATCAGCGGCTTTATAGGGAACCCAAAGGGCTTCCGGAAGAGTGCCTCTACGGCGATGAAGTCCGCCACACAGCCGATAAAGCAAGACTGGGCGATGAAATAGACCCATTCAGCAATGGCACCCTCTGACCAAAAATTTCCTTGCTTCATCCAGAGAGCTCCCAGGAAAAATACCAAAGAGAAAGCCAAAATTCCATTGGCCCTTGTATATCGTTTCATGGTCCCTCCTTATTAAAAAATCTGTGACAGAAAGAAAAATCCGATGCCCAAGAGTGCGCCCCACAAAGAGCCATTGATGCGGATCGCAGCCACATCCTCGGAGACCGATGTCTCCACCAAGGACGCCATCGTCCGGCCGTCATAGCCGGATAGCGCCTTCTCTACCATCACCGCCACCATCCGATGCATCCGGCCGATATGAGGCCGCGCCTCTTTCAGCAGAAAGGCATCGAAGGCTCGCCGTTTCTCCGAGGAAGAGAGCTGCGCCTGTGCCAGGGAAAGCAACGCCTCGACCAAGTGCTGCGCCAGTGGCTCCTTCTTTTCCTGCCATACAGACCTAAACCACGCCTGCCCCTTCCCGGCCAGCATGCGGGCAATCAGCTGCTGCACATACCCATTGACCCGCTGCTTCCAGACCTCGTTTGTTTCCAGCTGCCGGGCCGCCTCATCGTAGGCCTCGCCCATCCGCCCGCGAAGCTCGCTCTCCGGATCCGTCAAAAGCTCTGCCAAGGACAAGATCTTCTCCTGCACCCTTCGCACCAGCGCCTCATCCCGATCCTCCACCGCACTTCGGAAAAATGAGTGCATCCATCCCTTGGCATTGTACTTGCTCCAAGCCAAGAGATAGACCTTCCGTATTTCCTCCTGCGTCACCTCCGACTGTAGGAATGACTTCACCTCAGCGGCCAAAGCCTCCGTCAAAAGCTCCTTCTTCGGATAATTTCGAAAAGCCACCATCACCTTGGCCAGATGCCCCGCCCAGTTGATTTCCGCCGTCCGCCTCTCGATTTCCTTGGTAGACATCCTCCACAGAGACTCCTCTGGAAATACGGAAAGCACCATGCGAATCATCTCGGCGGTAAGCTTCTCCGTCAACTCGCGATGCTCCGTCAGCCAATGGGCCAACACCTCTGAAGGTACATGCCGCCGGAGAATCCCCGACAGCCGCCCCTTCGTCAATAGCTCATTCACCACCATATCCTTCGCCATGGCGACGATCATCTCCCGATTTCTCGCGATCAAATCCGTCCGCCAAGAAATCCCGAAGGGCCTGCGAAATAAAGAAGTCACGCCGAACCAATCCGCCACCCCGCCGACCGCCGCCGCAAAGGACATATGGAAAAGCCCTGCCAGACCTACGCTCTCCGCCTGAAACGGCGCCGATAGCAAAGACGCGCACACCGACCCGGCCAATATGCCATTGGCCATCCACTGCTTTTTCATCTACATCACCTCACCGACCAAGGAACCGCTGATGCAATCCCCATCTGAAATCATTAGAATCCACCCATGTTTCTACCGGAAATCCTTATATTCCCATACCTTTCATTTTGACCATTTTCTTCATTATATACCTCCATAACCAATATATTTCCGCTGTCCAACGATCAGTTTTTCTTTAGTATATCCGGGAAGTTGGACACGGGATGGGTATGGGAAATATTTTTAGAAAAAGAAATTAAAAACTGGGGCTGAATACCTAACCCAGTTTTATCTTGTCAAAATCCAGTTTTCTGTAATTCCATGATCATACCACGGATTTTACGAGCATTGTCCATTAGCCCCTTTTCCATATTCAGCGCGTAGCAGACCTCCAGATTTTTAATAATGAACTCCGGCTCGCTCATGGTGCCTTGGAAATAGGCCTCGTACATGCGGTGAGTATTGCAAATTTCCGGTCTGTAAGAATAGATCCGGCATTTCTTTGTCGCCTTATCATAATTTCGACAAAAGCCATCTTGTCCTATATATGGCTGTAGCTGCGGTACCAAAGCTGCTTTTTCGCAACATAGACCGCAAGCTAGGCAGGGAAATTCCATTACTCACTCACTTTCGCAATTCGAGGAGCCATTTGAAGATATACATCCTCGGATGCTTTTGTCACGGAGCCATCTTCATTCAAGATCGGCGTATCCAAAACAGCCTTGGTAGCTACAGCCAAGCTGAAGGC
>CAVEMF010000040.1:5395-10532 GCA_963616715.1 Ruminococcus bromii
GCTGAAGGCCATCGCTAAGACATTCTTTTCCTCTTGTCCATAATCGCTGTAATTAGGCCCGTGATCGATAAGAACATCTTTCATACTATCTATCAGCCTTTCGAATTTAGTGTGGATCTGCTTCAACAATTCCGCAAACATATCTGCTCGCTGGCTAATAGCGTCGCACGCATCGCTAGCTAGCCCCATTTCTTCTGCCGCCTTTTTCGCCTCTGCTTCGTTACTTCTGGCTTTTTCCAGATTTTCATTGGCCTTAGAGCTCATTGCAAATCCCAAGACCGCCAGAGCCGGCCCTGCTACAATACCGCCCAAAAGCGCGGTTCCCCCGGCAACTCCCAAGCCGCCAGCCGCCAATGTGCCGCCGCCCAGCCATGCCAAGGTGGCATTGGTAGCCGCTGCACCGCTAAGCCCTGCGATAGCAGTCCCTGTTCCGGCAGTACCGAGCCACCCCACCATACTATAAGCACCAAAAGCCGCTAAGGCTCCCATAGCTGTGCCTTCTGCTATACCGGAGGCCATTTTCACGCCTAAGCTCCCCATGCTTTCCATTTCAGCTAAGGTTCCTTCATTAACTTGCAGCTTGGATAGCTCTCCCATCCCGCTGATTTCCGTCATATTGATATTTTTTATTTTTTCATCAACTTGACAAATGGGACCATGTCCTTCTGTAAAACATCTACCTTTTCCTGTCCCAACAGGGTAAGGCTTGCTGAAGCTCGATTTCGCGAACCTTCAAGCTTTTTCTTTGCTTCATTAAAAATTTTCTCCGCATTGAGAGATATGTTTTTGGCTTCTTTATTGGTTGCATTGGCCTCCACAGCCTTTGCAGCCCCAGCAATACCTGTAGCAACAGCAATTCCGGCTAAAATAAGTGGGAGTGGCATAATGATTTCTCCTTTTTCATTGACAACTATACGATCTAAATGCTTACATTCCTACAAACAAAAAGTTCGCTTCCCTCCTACAAAGTCAGCGGGTCATCACTTTTCATTAGTACATCAAATTCTTCTTTATTTTGAAACTGTACCTCACCTCCTAACTGTGCAGTAATTTGATTGGCTCCGTGGATAAAGCCATCGGCATCCTTCCACTGCAAGGCAGCGTCCATATTGCCCAGTGCTTCGTCAAATACCTTGCGATGCTCCGCCAGGTATGTAGCGGCCAATGCATTCAGCTCTTTCCTATACTCTTTTATAACTCGAATGGCTTCTTCGCATTCTTTCTCTATGCGTATCCGCCTTTCTCTTGCTAATTTCTCAGCCTGGAGTTGGCGGCTCAGTACCTGAAACGCCATACTTCCCAACATACCGCCAATCATACTTCCCACCATGGCCCCTACGATAGGAATGGGAATCATCACTTGCCCTACCATAGCGCCATAGGATCCTGCCGTAAAAACGGCGGATGTCTCGCCCAATTCCACCATGCATTCCAGGGTAGAAATCTCACCACTGACATATCGCTTGAGCGTTCCCCCGGTGGCCGTTATGGCCGCCACAACCTTGCCGGGCACTCCTGCTTTGGCGAGCGTCTGTGCCAGCCGAGAGGTGGAATTGGAAAGAAATCCAGTCGCAAATGTGACACCGCCGCCGACAAAATAAGATATCCCAGCTGCCTTTCCTGTCGTGCGAGCAATATCCTTCACCGCTTCTCCCGGGCTCTTTTCTCCGCGAAGAACGGCCACAAAATTGGTCGCAGTGGACATGATGGCCGCTCCCGAGGCTCCGGCTATGGCCGCATCGGTTCCGGCTCGATGAAATTCTCGAGCGCCATTCTTAAATTGGCGCACCCGCAGCTCGTGATCGATATCTGACTTAGCCTTTTGCCCGTCCTGTATGGCTTGTTCCCTGGATTTCTTTGAAAGCTGAATATCCTTATCCTTTAAATATTCTTCATCGCCATAAAACCTTTCATTGCTTCTATCTCGCTTCGCATTATTTTGCTTTCTGGAAATAGCCTTTAGATTTTTCTTGCTATTGACCGTCTCTCGAATATCTTCGTTTGATACAAATGCATCGTTTTTATGTTCTTCGTGTACCCTATGGATAGGCTCTATATGGTCTGCCTCTGCTACATGCTTCTGCCAATCCTTTCCGTATTTCAATTTGGCATCCTGCTTGCGCAATAGCAGCTCATCACCGGAATACGGATCCTTCACCGGCTTTCCGGTAGAGAAGACATCCATCTTGGCTTGCCGCTTCGCCGCCCCATCATCATAGAGCTTTCTATCATAAGTGTCCGGCTTTTTGTAAGTTTCAGTCACACGCCTCACAGACTGCTCGACAGAAGCCCCGGCAGCTTGACCGGCAGCCGCATTTTCCAAAATTGTCTGCGTTTTCCTTTTTCTTTTTTCTTCCTCAGACAACCTTTCAGGTGTAGTCACATCCATAATCCATCTCACGCCTTTCTGCAAGTATTCATTTCACTGCCGAAACGCCAATCAATACTTCACAATCCCCGGTGGCACTTGCCATTTCCATATTTCCTTCAGGGCCTCCACTTGACTGGAGCTCTTTACGCCAGTCTTGCACCAATAAGCGAAGTGTTCAGAATTGGTAAAGGAAAGCAATGACTCCGTCTTCCCCAAAGAGGACTTGGCTCGCTCCACCGTCTCCTCTGCACTATAGAGATGGTAACCAGAAATCTGAGCTTTCTCAGGGAAATCAATGATCCTATATTCACTACCCTTTCTGAAGTCCTCCATGGATACCTGGCAAACCGAAGCACTTACGCTTCCTGACAAGTGAATCACCTGCTGCTCTCCGATGTACACGCCATAGCGCTCATAGAGATTACCACAACGTGAGACAGCCAAAATATCTCCCGGTTCTAACTTTTTATAAGCGGTCTCGTCATCGTGACCATGAAGTACCACCCGCTTTCCGACCCAAAGCAACAACTTCACCGGACGAAGCAGGTCGCTTGCTGGATCATGCCCTGGAAGTGGTGGAACGAATCCGGATGTTGTTTTCATATAACTCGCTCCTTTTTATTTGAATCTGTAGAAAATGGATAGCCGATCCATTTTTTCTATTGCATTACATTTACCTTGTCCCCCTGGCTCCCCAGCCACATATCGATACCGATACCATAGGCTTCGGCGATGATCGTATAGGCTCCATCCTTTTCTTCCAGGATTTGTGCCGTAGGCAATCGGTCCAGGACAGCCTCTACAGACGGGCCGCTGTAGATAAATTTCACTCGCCGCAAAGGGCCCGGGTACATGAATTGCACTCGCTTCCGAAATTCGCCATCCTTGAATCGCTCCGCATAGGGGATATGAAATTTCTCTCCCGTGCCCTCCATTTCCTCTATGCGGTCCACTCGGAAGATGATGGGATAATCTATTTCCTCTTCGTAGGCCACCAGATAGAAATAGAATTCGGAGAACATGACCGCTACCGGCTTGACTCGATGATCCTTTCTCATGCCATCCTGCCTGGTGTAGGTGAAGCGGATGATTTCCTTCCCGCGGATACAAAGTGCGAGGGTCCAAAGACTATCTAAGAGCTTCTTTTCATGCCGCAATGGGACATAGCAGAAGGCTTCGTTCTTCACAATGTCTTCCACCACCTTGCGATCCGCCGGAGGACATGCAGCCAGGAGCTTATCTAAGATGGCATGGGCTTCGCCCTTCTCAAGAGCGCGGGATTCCAGGAGGATCTTCGCCAGCGCCAGAATTTCCTTTTTTCCAAGATGCTCATAGGACGAATGGACAAGCTCGAAACCTTTCTTTTCACGGTCATAACGGACCGTCGCCCGCTCTGCCTTCCGCTCTGTATCAGCAAGAAATGCCCTGAGCTCGTCCATGTCTCGCTGGATGGATTTCGTCGTCACGCCATACTCTTGTGCGAGCTCTCCCTTCGTGAGCACTTCTCCGCGCAGCAGCCGGTCATAGATGGCAAGGAGCCGCTGTCCTTTGTGTTCTCCTTCTGCCATAGCTTTCCTCCTCTCCTTACAAATCACCAATCTGCCGATACGGAAAATCTCCTTACCCACCAGATGGTTCGGCCTTATCCCCAATATACTCACGGACATGTACATCCCTTGGGGTTCCGGAAAATCAATTTTCTTTTTTGAAAAATATTTTCAAAAGGAGCGTACTGCCGGGCGGTCTTCATCAAGTGCCCAACTCCTTCTTTTCCACGCAAAAATACCCACGCCAAAAGGAAATCCCTTTGGCGTGGGTATAGTGTAGGACGCGTTCGTTTACCCCCCCCGATTTTTCTGGTTTACAAAGAGAGCCATAGCCCAAGTCTGTCTATTTTCATATTTCATTTGTTCCAGGCTCCTTTCTTTTCATCCATCAGTTTCGAAAAAGGAAACGTAAGTAGTCTTTTAAGGAACACGAGCGCTACTCGTGCCACTTTCTTTTCATCTCCTTTTATCAGTATAAACTGCTCCTCTATATCATGCAATATCTTTGTAAAAAAATACAGCAAAAATTTATTTTGCGCCCCTATGGTATAATAGGGATAGAAAAGAGGTGCTTCCATGGAAACCAAGCAGACCTATAAAGATTCCCTTTTCCGCGCTATCTTCAATGACCGGAAGCGATTGGCGGGGCTTTACAAAGCCTTGTCTGGGAATGAAGTGTCGCCGGAGGAAATAAGCATCAATACCTTGTCCGGCGTTTTCATGAATGACATCAAAAACGATATCAGCTTCTGCGTAGGAAATCGGCTCATCATTTTGCTCGAGCACCAATCCACTTGGAATCCCAATATGCCACTCCGCTTCCTTTGGTATCTTGGAAATCTATACAGAGATCTGGTAGATAAGGATGTCATTTATAAAGGAACCCTTCTGAAGATTCCGGCACCGGAATTTTACGTACTCTACAACGGCACGCAGGACATTCCTTATTTCCAAAAGCTCAAGCTCTCTGATGCCTTCGAGGTGTCATCATCTTCCTTGGAGCTCACGGCCGGTTGCTACAATATCAATTATGCAGAGAGCAAGGAAGTCCTGGAGCGCTGCCGCGATCTCATGGCGTACAGCGTCTTCATTGCCAAGGTACGAGAGTATGTGCAAGAAGGTTCTTCTTTATTCGATGCTGTGAAAAAAGCCATTCGCTATTGTGAAAGCCATGAGCTCATGGCTGAATATTTCTACAAGCATGAAAGTGAGGTGTTTG
>CAVEMF010000041.1:0-10490 GCA_963616715.1 Ruminococcus bromii
CTTTCGCGCACTATTTGTCACTCAACCGATACACTTTCAAGCTTTGAGCTATGAGCTTGGAGCTTGTAAGCCTCTCGCCCGAGACGCCAGAACACATGGAGTCACCTGCCATGGTCTGCAAATCTTTTAGGCGTCTCGTGGGGCGCGCTTACCAGCTCCTAGCTCCTAGCTATGGCGAAGCAGGCACGCGCGTCCTATTTCCAAACTCGCGCCGCTTTCCAATTTGATGCGGCGCACCACCACTCCTCACTCCTACCTCCTCACTCCTCACTTTACCCCCCTACCTTTTTCGCAAATAAAAGGCCGCCCTCGTCGGGCGGCTCTTTTCAATACTTATCTCCGTAGATTTCTTTATTTCTCTGCACGATGGCCATGATGCGGCTGGCGGTTTCTTCGATGGCCTTATTGGACACGTCGAGGACCTGGCAGTGGAGCTGGCGCATGATTTCTTTCGCGTAGGACAATTCGTCTTCGATGCGAGAGATGTCGGTGTAGTTCGCAGTGCCGGAGAAGCCGAGGGCTTTCATGCGTTCGCTGCGGATGCCGTTCAGCTTATAGGGGTCGATGATGAGACCGATCAGACGGTACGGCGGCACACGGAAAATTTCTTCCGGCAGCGGCACTTCCGGCACGAGAGGCAGGTTTGCCACTTTCAGCTTCTTGTGGGCCATGTACATGGAGAGCGGCGTCTTCGAAGTACGAGACACGCCGATGAGTACCACATCGGCTTTGGTGAAGCCGGCGGGATTCTTGCCGTCGTCGTATTTCACTGCAAATTCGATGGCTTCCACTTTTTTGAAATATTCTTCGTCCAGCTTGTGGATGATGCCGGGCTTCATTCTCGGTTTCGTTTCGGTGATGGTGCCCACCATGTCCATCATGGGGCCCAAGATGTCCACGTAGCGCACGTGGTTTGCTTCTGCGATGCGCTCGAAGGTGGCGCGAAGGTCCGGGCTCACCAGCGTGTGGCACACCACAGCGCCGCTAGCTGCCGCTTCTTCAATGACCTTCTGGATCTGTTCCGCATGGCGGATGAATGGGACTCTCACCACGTCGACGTCTTCATCGAACTGGCTGATCGTCGCCTTGGCTACGCTCTCGGCAGTCTCGCCCAAAGAGTCGGAGACTACATAGACTTCAGGTATTTTAGACAAATGAATGCCTCCTTTAGGTTGGAAGTACAAATGCATTTAAAATGTAAGATTCAGGAATAGCTATTAGTAGTCGGTGGTCGGTGGTCGGGACGCGTTTAATGCCAGTGCATACATAGAGGTAAACCGATATGTGTGCATAACATCAAGTGCGCCCCGACTACCGACTACCGATTACCGACTACTTTGACGATGGCATTCTCAATGTGAATGAGACAGCAATCAATCACGGCCCGACTACTAAACCGATAGCGTATCTCCCGCCTTACTTATCTCTTCCTCTGCCCCAGGTCCAGGAAGAGTCTTGTGATATTGGTCTTGGAAATACGGCCGCAGAGTTGAAATTTCTTCTCGCCGTCCACGTCCTGGAAGGTGCCTACGGGGAGGCAGTCGATTTCATAGTCGATAAGCTTCTGGGCCACCGACACCATATCTTCATCAGGCTCCGCGAAAATCATTTTCGAGCGGGACGTCATGACCATGGAAATCGGCACCTTCGCCAAGTTTTCGCGGCCCATGGCAGATTTCAAAAGGTCTTTGCGGGACACCACGCCCTGCACATCGTTTTGATTGCCCACGAACAGGGTGCCGATGTCTTCAGTAAAAAGAAGCACGGCTGCATCGTAAGCATTCGAGTCCGCGCTGACCAGCACAGGTCTGGACATGCAGCTCTCTGCGGTGCAAGAGCGGATCTCAGCGGCGGCGGGGTCTTCTCCGCCACCTAAGTAATAGTAGCCCAATCGCCGGCGCGCTGCAATCACTTCTCCCGAGAGAAGGACTGCCAGGTCTCCGCGGAGCGCGCTTCTGGTGACATGAAGCCGTTCGGCGATCATTTCCCCTGTGATCGGGCCGTTTTCCCGCACGATGCGGGTGATTTCTTTTTGGCGGCTGGTCAGCTGCATCAGGATCTCCTCTTTTTTGTAAATGTAGTGACAAGCACCAGGCAGCAGGCAGGAATCGAGCGCTAAAAGCGCCCTGATCACTGACCACTGATCACTGATTACTAAACCACTTTCGTACTTACCATCTTCACTCACGACAAACCCGGGACTGCTCATACAGCCCCGGTCGCCGGAAATTTCTCAGGAAATTTTCTCAAAAGTGTTTCCTTGAGATATGTATTTCATTACCAGTTGTAGTCTTCTACTTCCTGGATTCCTCTGCCGGTAGCTGCGTCGAGCATGAGTCTCTGTTCGATGCGGGCTACATTTCTCTTGGTGGCTTTGACCATGTCCGGGTTTACGGAGACGTAGTCGATGCCGCTCTTTACCAGGAATTCGGTGAAGTCCGGGTATACAGACGGAGCCTGGCCGCAGATGGATACGGTCTTGCCTTCCTTGTGAGCGGTGGCGATGAGGTGACGGACAGCTCTCTTAATAGCCAGGTTTCTTTCGTCGAAGAGGGAAGAAACGGTGTCGTTATTTCTATCGCAGCCAAGGACCAGCATGGTGAGGTCGTTGGAGCCGATGGAGTAGCCGTCTACGAATTCATTGAATTTGTCTGCCAGGATGATGTTTGCCGGGATTTCAGCCATCAGGTAGAGCTTGAAGTCCGGGCCTCTTTCCAAGCCTTCCTCTTTCATGATCGCAGTGACTTTGCGAGCTTCGTCTACGGTTCTGCAGAATGGGATCATGCAGTTCAGGTTCTTCAGGCCGAAGTCTTCACGAACTTTCTTGACAGCCTTCAGTTCCAGGCGGAATGCGTCGGTGTACTTCGGATCGTAGTAGCGGGAAGCACCTCTCCAGCCCAGGAGATCAGCCGGTTCTTCCGGTTCGTATTTGTCGCCGCCCTTGAGGTTTCTGTATTCACCGGACTTGAAGTCGGAGAAGCGGAGAACCACCGGACGCGGAGCGAGAGCGCGGCAAACTTTGGAGATGCCTTCAGCCAGCATGTCGATGACTTTTTCCGGTTTGCCCTGTTCGATGAGGTACAGCGGATGTTCATGGATGAAGGTGGTCCAGATGAATTCTTCACGCATCAGGCCGATGCCGTCGCAGGGGAGCTGTGCATATTTCTCAGCCAGATCCGGATCGCCCAGGTTCATCATGACGCCGGTGCCGGTGGGTGCGAAGTATTCAGCCACTACGGTCTGCGCTGCGCCGCCTGCCTGAGCAGCCGGTTCTTCTTTCTTTACGAGGTCAGCTACGATGCCGTCATAGACAACGCCGTTCTGTGCGTCCACGGTGACATCCTGGCCGGATTTCAGTACTTTGGTCGCTTCTACGCTGCGGCTCTTGGTGCCGACCACGCATGGAATGCCCAGTTCTCTGGAAACGATGGAAGCGTGGCAAGTCATGCCGCCGGCATCGGTCACAATAGCGATGGCTTTCTTCATAGCCGGTACCCAGTCCGGGGAGGTCATGGTGGTGACGAGGATTTCACCTTCCTTGAATTCGTTGATATCCTTCGGGTCGGTGATGACATGGCATTTGCCTGCTGCCAGTCCCGGGCTAGCGGGGAGGCCTTTCACGAGTACGTTATGATCGGTGGTCAATTTCACTTCAGCGCCTGCTTTCTTATCTTTATTCTTCTTGGACCAAACAGTTTCCGGGCGAGCCTGGAGAATCCATACGCGGTCCTGGTGGTCTACAGCCCATTCCATATCCATGTAGCAGCCGTAATGTTCTTCGATGGCTTTCGCATAGGTAGCCAGCTGTACCACCTGTTCATCGGTGAGAGCCTGCGCCTTAGCCGCTTCTTCCGGCACTCTTCTTTCTTCTACATCGCCGCCCGGTTTTCTTACGAGCTCGATGGTCTTTTCATTAATGTGGCGTTCTACGATGGTGAGGTCGTCTTTGTTGATCAGGAAATTATCCGGAGTAACGGTGCCCTGTACCACGTATTCGCCAAGGCCCCAGGAGCCTTCGATCATGATGGATTTGTCGTCGCCATTGGCAATGTTTACGGTGAACATAACGCCGGCTACTTTGGAGTCAGCCATCATCTGTACAGCAGCGGAGAGGGCTACGTTTTCATGGTCGAAGTTTTTCTTCGCTCTGTAGTATACCGCGCGGTCGGTGAAGGTGGATGCGTAGCATTCCTTGACCTTGCGGATGACCATGTCGCGGCCGGTGACATTGAGGTAGGTGTCCTGCTGGCCGGCAAAGGAAGCATCCGGCAGGTCTTCTGCGGTAGCAGAGGAACGAACAGCTACGTATGGATTTTCTTCATTCACTTTCTTGGCGAGTTCTTCATAAGCGTCGCCGATTTCTTTTGCCAGGTCTTCCGGCATTTCTGCAGAAACGATGCTTTCGCGAATCTTAGTGCATACTTCATGGAGCTCTACAGAGTCTTCTACGTCGTCAAGGCCCTGCAGCAGTTCATGGATCTTTTTGTTCTGTCCGGTCACGTCCATGAAATAACGGTAAGCATGAGCTGTCGTAGCGTAGCCATACGGCACCGGAACACCGGTAGAGGTGGTCAGTTCACCCAGAGAAGAAGACTTCCCTCCTACCAGATTCACGTCCGCTCTGTGCAGTTCGTCAAACCATAATACATAAGCATTCTCTCTTGCGTCCATCATGTCCTCCTAAACAATGAAGAAAAGAATCGTTACTTGAAATGTATACTTAATTTCAAATCGCTTCACTTATAGTATACCCATTTCAAGAAAAAGTCAAATGCATATTATGAAATGACGGCGAATTTACTGGAAATAATGATATGCTTTTAGTTGTCGGGGGATGAAGGCTATCGGTTTAGTGATTAGTGATTAGTGATCAGTGATTAGGACGCATTTGACTCTAGCGTTAGACGCGGCCTGACCACTGATCACTGACTACTGATTACTAGATCGATAGCGCAAAACCGCACATTGTTGCGCCTAATCACTGATCACTGATTACTGATCACTAATCACTAAACCGATACCGTCTTTAGCAAACAAAAACCCCTCCTGCCCAAGGGAAGCAGAAGGGGAAAAGAAAACTATTTCTTAGATACCCAGCATGAAGTAGCGGAGCTCGAGGTAGCCGGCGGATACGATGAGGGAGAGAATCATCAGCGGGAAGCACCATTTCATAAAGGTGCCGAAGGAAATATTGAAGCCTTCTTTTGCTGCGATAGCTACCATGATAACGTTTGGCGATGCGCCGATCATGGTGCCGTTGCCGCCAAAGCATGCGCCGCAGGCCAGGGACCACCACATGAAGTCTGCATCGGTAGCGTTCATCAAAGACTGCATGTCATGAATCAATGGGATCATGGTCGCAGTGAATGGGATGTTATCAATGAATGCAGAAGCGATACCGGCCAGGAAGAGGATCAGATAGGTGATGAGATGGATATCTCCGTCTACCAGGGCGATGCCGTACTGCGCGATGGCCGTGATGACGCCGGCCTTTTCCATGCCGCCGACCAAAATGAAGAGGCCCATGAAGAACATCAGCGTATCCAGGTCCACTTCTTTCAGCGCGTCTTCCGGATTGATATGGCAAACCAGGAGAGCCACTACGCCGCCGGTCAGGGCGATGGTAGCGGACTGGAGACCGAAGGTGCTATGTACCACGAAGCCGCAGATGGTGAGAGCCAGGACGGTCAGGGAACGATTGAAGATCATGCGGTCTTCTACCGCGGACATGATGTCAATCTTTTCGATTTCCGCCGGATCCATAGGCACCGAGTGCAGCTGTTTTCTAAAGATGAAGAGGATAGCCACCAAAGTCACGGCGATGGTGACTACGACTACCGGCGCCAGGTTGATCAGGAAGTCATTGAAGTCCAGGTGAGTCGCCGAGCCGATCATAACGTTTGGCGGGTTGCCGATCATGAGAGCCGTACCACCGATGTTGCACATCAGGATTTCAGAAATCAGAATCGGTACCGGAGACATATGGAGCATGCGGCAAAGAGAAATGGTCATGGGCGCGATGAGGAGGGCTGCGGTGACGGAGTCGATCATAGCCGCGCCGACGGCGGTGACGATGGAGAGCAGCACCAGAAGTTCACGCGGCGCGCCTTTGGACATTTTCATAGCCCACAAAGCGAGAACGCGGAAGAAGCCGGACTTCTTGACTACAGAAATCAGGATCATCATACCTGCCAGAAGGCCGATGGTATTGAAATCGATGAATTCCTTAATCGCCTCGTCCTGGGTGACGAAGCCGAAGTACACCATGGCACCGCCGCCAAACAAGGCGCAGATGGTGCGGGGGATCTTCTCTGACATAATTCCGATGTACGTCAGACAGAAGATGAAGATGGCCAAATAAAACTGTACTGTCTCGCTCATAAATATCAGAACTCCTCTCAGGCTGTCCGGGAAGCACTTATTGCTGCGTAATAATCAGTTGTTCCTGGGACTCAAATTCCTCGAAGCAGGCCCCGCTTCGATATGATTTCATTCTACCACACTGCATAAGATAAATAAATAATCGATAGGCTGCAAAATCTTCCAATTTCCATAACCTCCAATGCATTATTCGATACATTTATTACTATGTACTTTTCAATTTTCATCACAAAAAAACAGATCCAAAGCGAAATCCCCTCGTGGGATGCTTTGAATCTGTCTCTTCTTTCTGGCAGGGGTAGGTAGAGTCGAACTACCGATAACGGAGTCAAAGTCCGTTGCCTTACCGCTTGGCGATACCCCCGCAATAACCGATAAAATCGGATTTTGGGTAAAAAAAAATGGGGCGAGTGGAGGGACTCGAACCCTCGCGTAACGGAGCCACAATCCGCCGTGTTAACCACTTCACCACACCCGCCATATTTTCTTACATACGGCCTCGCGCCATATGACGTTGGTTATTGTAGCACAGAAATTCCCTTTCGTCAAATACTTTTATACGCCTTACTTTTTCGAGAGCTTTTACAAAAGTTTTCTCTTGTAGTTTATAAAGAGATTCATTAGCAGTGAACATGCGTGGGAAACGGAAGGGATTTAGTGATCAGTGATCAGTGATTAGTGATCAGGACGCGTTTGACCGCAGGACATACGTACAGATGACACCGCTATGCATGGCATCAAGTACGCCCTGACCACTGAGTACCAGTTCCTAAATCGATAGCGGTAATCTTGCCATGTGGGCACTACGGTAAAATGCACCCCAATTACTGATCACTAATCACTAATTACTACCACCAATCCCCCGCAGCCATTTCCACGCTGCGGAGAGCTTCCCATGGATGTAGAGGATCCCCAGGATAATGAGCCCGCTTCCTGTCAGCCCCGAAAGGCCGGGTTCTTCTTTCGCGAAGAGGCAGCCCCAGACCATGGCGAAGATGGGATCTAAAGCGCAGAGGAAGCTGGCGTCATCAGCGGAGATGTATTTCTGCGCCACGGTCTGGAAGGTGAAGCCAAAAGCCGTGCACACGAGAATCTGGATAGCCAAGTAGTACCAAATAGTTTCCGAGAAATCAAAAGAGAAGCCGCCGGTCAGATAGGAAGCGGCGAGACTGAAAAGCCCCATCCAGCCCATCTGCCACACGCCGAGAGCCAGCGGGTCCTCTCGCTCCGCCATGCGAGCGGTGGCCATGATGAAGATGCCATAGAAGAAAGAGGCCGCTGCTGCATAGAGGGTACCCACATTGAAGGAAATCTGATTTCCCGCAAGCGTCAGGCAGCCCACGCCGACAAGGACGATGGCGATGCCGGTAAGCTTATGGAGCGATGGCACCTCGCGGGTCAAGAGGAAGGTAAAGAGAGCCACAAAGATGAAGGCGGAATTTTCCAGGAAGGCGATGATGTAAATCTCCGTGTGCATGAGCGCCATCATCTCGCAGGCCATGACCGCAAAGATGAGCGCGCCCAGGATGGCGCTGTCCTTCAGCAACTGCCAAGAGAGATGCTTCTTCAAGTGCCTCCCAAAGAGCGGCCACAGGACGAGAAAGGCCAGGAAGAAACGAACGCCCAGAAGGTGATAGGGATTCATCTCTTCTAAGCAGAATTTGGAAAATAAAAAAGATAGGCTCCGCACCAAGAGGACGGAAATCATAAGAAAACTGGCTGATGTTTGGCTCATAAGGCGCCTCCTCTTTACGTTTGCTTCTCATTATAGCACGGCCAGCGAGAGATAAGGCACGCCCCTCCTCATCTGCAAGCCAACCTCCACCATCCGGAGGAGGAAGGGAAAAAGCAGAAGCCGCGCCCTATCCCTTATCCCCATTTATGTTGTATAATGTGGAAAGCAAACAAGCACTGATTCAATGCCGAGTCTGTTTTTCATTTCCCGATCAGATTCCCTGTCAGTGCTTCTATTATTTTATACTATATTACTGAGGTGAATAGGATGGACAACAAACCCTTTCGTCAGAACACACTGGATGGATTTTTGGAAAACTTAGGCAGCGCGTCTCCAGCGCCCGGCGGCGGCGCGGCAGCGGGGCTGGTGGGCGCGCAGGCTTGCGCTTTGGCAGAGATGATGTGCCACTTGACCGCATCGAACAAAAATTACGCTGACTTCCACGAGAAAGCGAAGGAGTACATCCCGCTCTTCCAGATGGCCCGCTCGATTTTCCTTGACCTCATGGACGAGGACGCGAAGGCTTTCACTGAGCTCATGGCGACGCTGCGCGTGATCCGCACGCTCCCCCTGGAAGAACGACAGGAGAGGCAGCTTGAAGCCTTCCAGAAAGCCATCGCCGTGCCGGAGCAAATGGCCCAGACCATGGCAGACCTGCTCCCGAGTTTCACGCTCCTCCTTCTCAATGGAAATAAGAACGCCATCAGCGATGCCATCATGGCCGCGCAGCTGGCCATCGCCTGCATCCGCGCGTCGATTCTCAACGTGAAGATCAATCTGAAATATATCGATGATGAATTCTACGAACACGAAATGAAAGAAACCATCACCTCCTGGGAAAACGCCATCTCCGCCATCGATGCGGTACTGACGTACCAAGTGGAGATTTAATAAGGCTAAGGGTTTAGTAATTAGTAGTCAGTGATCAGTGGTCAGTAATCAGAGCGTCGTGCTCGATGATTTACGCTATCGATTTAGTAATCGGTAACAAGTGGTCAGGATTTATTAAAATAACTCCTTCCATACACCAGCGCTAAATGCGTCCTGATCACTGATCACTAATCACTGATCACTAAACCAATAGCCCGATTCGCACTACTATCAAACGAGGTGCCTTCATGAATACCAACGAGAAAAATAACACCACATTCAATAGGCAGCTCTTTGAGACTTACATGGCGCTGGATCACTGGCACCAGTTTCGGCTGCGACTTTTTATGGAAGGCATCGTGGTCGGCGTCGCCGGGGGACTTTCGATCTCGCTCTTCCGATTTCTTTTGAACGAGTCGGAGGACCTTCGCCTGTACATCTACAACGCCTACCTCCTCCCCGCGGCCGCAAATGGAAATATGTCCACCCTCCTTCTCTATGGCGCGCTGCTCCTTCTCATCGCCACTTTGATTTACGCCATGACTCGCTATGCGCCCATGGCCCAGGGCTCCGGGATACCTCAGGTGAAGGGCGTGATCCTGGGGCTCATGAAAATGAAATGGTTTCGCATCCTGTGGGTGAAAATTATTGCCGGCGCCATCGGCATCGGCGCCGGGCTCTCTTTGGGCCGCGAAGGGCCGTCGATTCAAATCGGCGCCGTGGCGGGCCAGGGCGTGTCCCGTTCTTTGGGACGCACGCGCATGGAGGAGCGCTACCTCATCACCAGCGGCGCCAGCGCCGGGCTGGCGGCGGCCTTCAATGCGCCATTGGCAGGGATGATGTTTGCCCTAGAGGAACTCCACCGGAATTTCTCCGGCGCCGTGCTGCTCCCCACCATGACCTCGGCCATCACCGCTACCATCGTGACCCATTTGTTTTTTGGAAATACGACGAGCTTCACCTTCATCGACCTGGTGCCGCTGCCGCCGGAATACTTAGGATGCGTGGCGCTGGTGGCTCTGATTTCCGGATTCGCCGGCATCGTTTTCAACTACGGCCTGCTCCACATCGGTGCCTTCTACCATCCGAAGATTTTTAGAAATCAGTGGATGAAGCTCGCCTTCGCCCTCCTCTCGGCCGGCGTCCTGGGCTTCTTCCTTCCCCAGATCCTGGGTGGCGGCAATCGACTGGTGGATCAGCTGGCGGTGTATCGCTATCCGCTGTCCTTCCTCCTCGTCCTTTTGGTGGGGAAATATCTTTTCACCTTGATCAGCTACGGCTGCAGCGCACCCGGCGGATTCTTCCTGCCACTCCTGGTGAATGGCGCGCTCCTTGGCGCCGTGGCGGCCAATCTCTTAGTGACAGCCGGCTGGCTTCCGGAAATCTACACCCCCGCCATGGTGATCATCGGCATGGTGGCCCTCTTCTCCGCCAGCGTGCGCTCCCCGATCACCGGGACGCTGCTCATTCTCGAAATGACCGGCGACTTCAATCACCTGATGGC
>CAVEMF010000042.1:0-3125 GCA_963616715.1 Ruminococcus bromii
TAAACATGATACAATGATAGAGCTAATCTTTTATCGATGAGAGGTAGAGAAATGAAAGCCTTTAAGGGGTTATCCAATTGGATCGGTGTGGACTTGGGGTCTTCGCAGATCCGTATATATAAGGAAAATAAAATGATTTTGGCCGAGGCGAGCACGGTGGCGCAAGATGCTATGGATGGGCACATCCTGGGCTTTGGCACCGATGCATTGATCCGGTATCACAAGGAGCCGGAGAATATTTCTTTGGCCTGGCCGGTGCAGAATGGTGTGATCGCGGACTATGAGATGACGAAGGCGATGCTCCGTTTTTTTATTCGCAAGTCTTTGCACCATGCGGTGAGCCGGCCGACGGTGATGATCGCCATCCCCGGAGAAGTGAGCTCGGTGACGCGCCATGCGCTGGTGGATGCGCTGATGCATGCGGGGGCGCAGGAGGTATTTCTACTGCCCTCTCCGGCCGCGGCGGCTATCGGGGCGGAGCGGGAGCTTTCTCGTCCGTCGGTGCTTTTTTCTTTGGTCATGGGCCGCGATGTGACCGACGCCGGGCTTTATAGCTGCGGCGGCATGGTGGGGAAGGGGACGATCCCTTTCGGCGGCCATCATATCGATATGGGTATCTGCCGGTACATGCAGGAGCGTTACCAGATGCTCATCGGTATCACGCAGGCAGAAAAGCTCAAAAGTGAAATGATTTCCCTGGATACGGCAGTAGAGCATCCCAGCTTTACTGTGCGGGGACGCCGCCTGCAGGACGGGGTGGAAGTGGTGGTGGAGCTCACCATGGAGGAAATGCGGCCGGTGCTGCATCGGGTGTTGCAGCCGGTGCTGCGGCTGATCCGGGCGGTGCTGCGCCAGGCGTCGCCGGATATGGCGGGGGATCTTTTGAAGAATGGCATCCTCCTCTCCGGCGGCACGGCTCTCTTGGACGGGCTGGCGGGCTGGCTCTCGGCGGAGCTTTCTATGCCGGTGGCGGTGGCTGATCGCCCGGGGGATGTGATCGCCCGGGGGTGCTACCGAGCTTTGGAAATCTCTGAGACATTGCCGCTTCTCATTGAAAACGGCGAAAAGTACTATGGAGGTACTTGATCGTGCTATTTTTTGGAAAGAAAAAAATGACTGCCGCCATCGCCCTCTTTGTCTTTATGGGGCTTTCGGGATGGTTTTGGCGTCATAGGGAGTACATCCCCTTCGTGTCGCAGCCGCTCTCCGTGGGAGCAGCGCCTTTCCAGTACACCGTGAGCCGCGGCGGCTGGATGGGGAGTCATGGCCTCACGCTGCTTGAGGAAATATGGAATAACTGGGACTCTTTGGATGCGCTCCAAAAGGAAAATGAAAGTCTTCGCGCCGAGCAGGCGCATTACAGCGAGATCCTGGCAGAAAATATCCGCTTGAAGGAGCTTTTATCCTTCAAGCAGGGGTACACCCAGTATCATCTCTCCGGGGCGTCGGTGATTTCTCGTGACTACGGCACTTGGACACAGACGCTGGTCATCGACCGCGGCGCGGATAGCGGCATTCAGAAATACATGCCCGTCATCGTGCCCACCGGGCTGGTGGGATTTGTGAGTGAGGTCTATGCCAATACGGCCAGGGTGCAGCTCCTTTTGGACCCTCGCACCTCGGTAGGCGGCATCGTGCAGCGCCCGGCGTCTCGGGTAGTGTCTATGGTTTCCGGAAATAGCGGCCGCTTGGGCGAGCTTGTCTTCGTGAATCTGCCGAAGGAAGCGGATGTGCTCAAAGGGGATACCATCCTGGCCTCCGGCTATGGCGGCGTGTATCCCAAGGGCATGGTCATCGGCACCGTAGAGCAGGTAGAAATCGATGAGATCGCCGGTACCCAGGTGGCGCGCATCACGCCGGCGGCGGATTTCTCCCATTTAGAAGAGGTCTTTGTGATTACCGACCATATCCAAAAAGCAGCACCGGAAAGCATTCAGACAAAGGCGCCGAAGAAGGAGCCACCGATGAATCCGAACAAGCAGCAGGCAGGTGAGAAGCGATGAACGCCTATGCTGTAGCTGCCCTCTCGCTTCTGGTCTTTTTGCTGCAATCCGCGTTCCTTCCTTTTTTCTTTGACGGACTCACGCAGCCGGACTTGTGGCTGGTGGTGGTGGTACTCTCCACACTGATTTTTGATAAGAAGACCGCCCTATCCTTGGCATTCATCGGCGGGCTTTTGCAGGATATCGTGATTTCCAATCTCTTTGGCCTGCACCTTTTGCCGTACCTGGTGATTTCATCCCTCTACCTGGCTCTGGGGAAGGAACGATACAATAAGCATTGGTATATTTCCTTGATCGCCATTGTGCTGGCATCGCTTCTCTATCTCCTGCTGTCGGCTTTCGTGATGTGGTGCGCGAGAAGTCAGCATCTGGCTATTTCCTATATCTTCTATCTGGGCGTACCATTCACCCTGTGGAATGCGGCCGGGATGCTCTGCTTCCATCATCCCTTATGGGCTATGAAAAAGGAGGGGAAGACGCGATGGTAAAAAAGCGTGTGCCCTCCATACTGTCAGGGCTTTTGAAAAATACGGAGGAGTCTCGCTATGCTCGCATGATTTATGCGGCCATGATTCTTCTCCTCATCCTGGGGACTCGCCTCTTTTTTATGCAGGTGATCCAGGGAAACTATTATAAAGAGGAGGCCGATGGAAATCGCATCCGTCACCTCCCCATGCAGGCGAATCGCGGTGTCATGTATGATCGCAATGGCATCATCATGGCGGGCTCGCGCTCGGCTTACAGTGTCATCATGCCGCTGGACCGCAAGGGAAATACGCTCTCTGACGAGACGTTGACGAAGCTTTCGGCGCTTCTCCATGTGCCCGCGGCTGACATCAAAAAGAAAATAGAGGACAATAAGCTGGCTTTTGGCGCCATTTATCTGGCCAATGATGTAGGCATCGATGTGGCTACGGAAATCGAAGAGAAGAAGGACGAATTCCCGGGCATTGAAATCGAAGTGAATCCGCTCCGTGAGTATCCCTTTGGCATCGCCGGCGCGCAGGTGCTTGGCTACGTAGGCGAGGCGGGGCCTGATGACCGGGATGCCAATGGCAATCCCTACACCACGGCGCAGCTCATCGGCCGCGCGGGGCTGGAGAACCAATACAACGAATACTT
>CAVEMF010000042.1:3348-10332 GCA_963616715.1 Ruminococcus bromii
GGGGCGATCCTGGCCATGGCCAACTGGCCGAGCTATGACCCGAACCGTTTCAGCAAGGGGATTTCCTCGAAGGACTGGAATGAAATCATCAATAACCCCAATCATCCGCTGCAAAATCGCACCATTGCCTCCATGTACCCGCCGGGGTCGCTTTTCAAAGTCATCACCGGGGCGGCGGCACTGGAAGCGAAGGTGACCACGCCGGAGGAACGGATTTTTGATAACGGTAAGCATTGGATCGTAGATAAGAAAAATTCCCAGGATGAAGCCTTCGGGTGGATCAATTTCTACGAAGCTATCGAGAAGTCGGATAATGTGTATTTCTATGAAATGGGACGCCGCGCGGGGATCGATCGGATTTCCAAGATGGCGGAAGAATTCGGCTTGGGGAAAGCGACCGGGGTGGACCTGGCCGGTGAAAGTGATGGCAATGTGGCCAGCGAGGCTTACAAGCTGAAGGTATTCCAGCAGGATTGGTACCTGGGGGAAACCATGGACGCTGCCATCGGCCAGAGCTTTACTTTGACTACGCCGCTTCAGATGGCCATGGTCTATGCAGCCATCGCCAATGGAGGCTTCCGCTACCAACCGTACCTGGTGAGCCGCATCGATGCCTTGGATGGCACGCCGCTCAAGATTTTTTCGCCCAATAGGATCGGCAGTCTTCCTGTTTCCAAAGATACCTTGGAGGCCATTCACACCGGGCTTCGCATGGTTATGGGAAAGGATGGCACCGGCGGGCTCCTTTTCGAAAAGTATCCCATCGCCTTGGCCGGGAAATCCGGCACGGCGGAGACCAATGGGCTGGATAATGGCTGGTTCGTGGCTTACGGACCGGTGGAGAAGCCGGAAGTGGTGATTCTCTGCATGTTCGAGCACAGCGGCTTCGGCGCGGAGTCTGCGGCACCGGTGGTGAAGCAGATGATGGATGCCTATTTCCACCTGGGGGATTATTCGCCCCAGAAGCTCAAAGAGGCAGAAGAAAAGAAGAAGGAGGGAAAGACCCATGGCTAAGATCCTATCCTTTGCATCTGGAAAGGGCGGGGTGGGAAAGACCCTTCTCACCGCGGCCCTGGGCATTCACCTCGCCCGGCAGGGAAAGAAAGTGCTCCTTATCGATGGAGATATGGGCATGAGAAATATGGATCTCGCCCTGGGGCTGGAGGATGATTGTTTCTATCACATCCTCGATTTCGCGAAGGGGAAGTGCTTCGCCTCTGATGTGATCCTCCCCGTCTGTGAGAATCTGGACTTCATCCCTGCAGCGCCTATGGATACCTGGGAGACCATCGTCTCTGCGGCTATCGACACGGTGCTGGAGGACGTGGCCGATCGGTATGACTTTATATTGATGGACTGCCCCGCTGGAAAGGGCGAGGGCATCCACTATGCGGCGCGGATTTCCAAGAAATTATTTCTCGTGGTGGCGCCGTCCTGGGCGTCGAAGAGAAATGCAGAGCAGCTGCTCTCGCTCGGCGGCCGGGAAGGGAAGTGCGCTTTCCTTTTGAACCAATTCTCCAATGCCGACGAGACGAAGATTTCCTTTTCGGATATGCAAGAGTCTTTGGAGGAGGAATATTTCGCCGGCCTCATCCCGTACTCCGAGGAGGCGGATCGGCTCGCCCATGTGGGGAGGCTCGCAGATTTCAGCGAGAAGGGGGCTTTTTCGGTCGCGCTCTCTTTGCTGGAAAAGTCGGTCTTTGGCCACCGAGAAATCCCCATGAGCCGCTGGGAGAAGCTCATCGCTTTGGCGGATGAAGAGAGACATACGATTTCTAAACAGAAAAAGCCGCAAGGCCTCTCCTGGCAATCCGGGAGCGCGGCGTACCGATGGAAGAGGAGGAGATAAAGCCCTATGAATTTGATTCGTTACTGGCGCCGCATCGACAGCACTCTTCTCCTATCGGTGCTGGCCTTGGGCGTCATCTGTCTTTTGATCATTGCCAGCGCCACCCATGCGAATATCGACGGCACGCCGGGGCAATTTGATTTCGTCATGAAGCAGGGCATTTTCATGGCCGGCGGTATCGTCATCGCGGCCGGGTCCCTGTACTTTGACTATAGGAAACTGTACCACTGGGTGCCGGTGCTCTATGGCATCAATGCGATCCTCCTTCTGGTGGTGAAATTCGCCGGCACCAGCGCCCTGGGGGCGCAGCGGTGGATCCAGATCGGGCCATTCACCTTGCAGCCGTCGGAATTTGCGAAGCTTTTCATGATTATCTGTCTTGCCCGGCTCCTCTCCAATGACAAGAGTGGCTTTCAGACTTGGAAGAGTTTGCTACCCGTGGCGGCCATGATGGCTCTCCCCACGCTTTTGATTTTCATCCAGCCGGACTTGGGCACCAGCTTGGTCTTTGCGGCCATTACTTTCGGTATGCTCTACATCTGCGGCCTTCGGATGCAATTGGTGAAGCGGGCCTTCCTGGCGCTGGTGGCTTGCTTTCCGTTGATTTGGTTCTTTGTGCTTCATGAGTACCAGAAGATGCGTATCTTGGTGCTTTTGGACCCGGAAGTGGATCCCTACGGCTCCGGCTATCACGTGATCCAGTCGAAGATTTCCATCGGCAGCGGCGGCTTCATCGGGCAGGGCCTTTTCGAAGGCACACAGAGCCAGTTGAATTTCCTGCCGGAAAATCACACCGACTTTATTTTTTCCGTCATCGGGGAAGAATTGGGCTTTGTGGGAGCGATTTTCGTATTGTTCCTTTATTTTATACTTTTATATAGGACCATCATGATTTCCCGTGCGTCGGGAGATGCATTTGGTAGTCTTTTGGCCTGTGGGATCTTTTCCATGTGGCTCTTTGAAATATTTATCAATGTGGGGATGACCCTGGGCATCATGCCGGTCACCGGCATTCCGCTGCCCTTCATGAGTTATGGGGGCTCGGCGCTTTTGATGAATATCCTTTGCGTGGGCCTTTTGATGAATATTTATTTGCGGCGTAAAAAGCTGATGTTTGATTAGGAGTAAGAAATGAATCGTGTAACCATCGATCCCGTATGGCTCATGCATATCCAAAAGCCGGCGCGCTATATCGGCGGCGAGTGGAATAGCGTGGTGAAGGATCATGAGAAAATCCCGGTGAAAGTGGCTTTGGCTTTCCCCGATGTCTACGAAGTGGCCATGAGCCATTTGGGACTGAAGATCATTTATAGCGTCATCAATGCCAGAGAGGATGCATTGGCGGAGCGCGTTTACGCGCCTTGGGTGGACATGGAAGCCATGATGAAGGAGAAGCACATCCCGCTCTTCACATTGGAAAATAAATGCCCGGTGAAGGACTTTGACGTCTTGGGCTTCACCATGCCTTATGAAATGTGCTATACCAATATCCTCAATATGATCGACATGGCCGGCATCCCGGTATGGGCGAAGGACCGCACCGACGAGGACCCCATCGTGGTTTCCGGCGGCCCCTGCGTGTACAATGCAGAGCCGGTGGCGGATTTCTTCGATGTATTCTTTATCGGCGAGTCCGAAGAGGCAGTGGTAGAAATGGTGGACATCATCAAAGCCTGGAAGGCCGAAGGGAAACCCGGCGGCCGCAAGGAAATCATCCGCCGCTTGGCTCGCATCGAAGGCTGCTATGCCCCCTCGCTCTACGAAGTCTCCTACTATGACAATGGCGTATTCCGCTCCATTAAGCCCATCGACGAAGCGGCGCAGTTTCCGGTGAAGAAGCGGGTCATCCAGGATGTGGAGCATGTACATATCGACGACAAGCCCATCCTTCCGCATATCGAAATCGTCCACGACCGGGCGGTGCTGGAAATGTTCCGCGGTTGCAGCCGTGGTTGCCGTTTCTGCCAGGCCGGCATGATTTATCGTCCTGTTCGCGAAAAGAGCGAAAAGCGGCTGCAGGAAATCGCCGACACTTTGATCAAGAACACCGGCTACAATGAGATTTCCCTCATGTCCCTGTCCTCGGCGGACTACTCCTGCCTGCCGGAATTGGTGGATCATCTCTTGGAAAATTTCAAAGACAAAAGAGTCAGCGTGAGCCTGCCGTCCCTTCGTGTGGATAGCTTCTCTATCGACATCGCGAAGAAAATCCAGCAGGTCAGAAAGAGCGGCCTCACCTTGGCACCGGAGGCCGGCACCCAGCGCCTTCGCGACGTCATCAATAAGGGCGTCACCGAAGAAGATATCATGGGCGCTTGCCGCAATGCCTTCCAGAATGGTTGGAGCAAGGTGAAGCTCTATTTCATGATGGGCCTTCCTACGGAAACCGATGAGGATTTGAAAGGCATCGCCGATCTGGCGAACCGCATCCATGAGCTGTATCACGAGGTGAAGGGGCGCTATGACTGCCGCATCACCATCAGCGTGGCCAGCTTCGTGCCGAAGCCTTTTACCGCCTTCCAGTGGATGAGCCAGTGCAGTGTAGAAGAAATCGAACGCAAGCAGCAATACCTGAAGAGCCTCATCACGAACCGCCACATCAAGTATGCCTACCATGATGCCAAGACCGGCTACCTGGAAGCGGTGCTGGCCCGCGGCGACCGCCAGCTTTCGAAAGTTATTTACAAAGCATGGGAAAAGGGCTGCGAATACGATAGCTGGACCGAATTCTTCCACTTCGATACCTGGATGGATTGCTTCGAAGAATGTGGCATCGACCCGGACCTCTATGCTGCTCGGGCGCGCGACGAATTCGAGCTGGAGCCCTGGGACCATATCGACAGCGGCGTGGCGAAAGATTATCTGAAGAGAGAATGGCGCCTGGCGCAGAAGGGTGTCTTGACCCACGACTGCCGCCACCTGTCCTGCAACGGCTGCGGCGTGTGCCCTATCATTGATGTGAAATTGATTGATCATAAAGAGGAGACCGGTCATGAAAAGGCTGTTTTTATCTATAAGCAAAGGTGAGGAGCTCCGTTTCCTCGGCCACCTGGACTACCTGCGCACCATGGAACGCGTGGTGGTGCGCTCCGGGATTCCCATCGCCTTTTCCGAAGGCTTCAATCCCCACATGAAAATCGCCCTGGACGCGGCGCTGGCTGTGGGCGTCACCGCGGATCCTTTGTACATGGAAATCCGTCTGGAAAAGGATATGTCCTTGGAAGAAGTAAAGGCGCGGCTCATGGCCCAGATGCCAAAGGGCATGACCATCCATGAAATCATCGAGGCCGAAATGGAATGGCCGAAGTTTGCCGCCTTTTTCAATGAAGAAGCTTACGAAATGGAAGGGCCGACCACCGAAGGTGCATCGCAGGAAGAAGCTGAGAAATCCATCGAGAAATTTAATGGCCTCGCCTCTTTCATCTATCAGCGCGTGACGCCGAAAAAGATCCGCGAGATGGACGTGAAGCCCATGATTTTAGAGCCTATGAAAGTGCGCATCGAAGGAAATCGGGCGTACCTCACCTTCTCCCTCATCCGCACGAATACCGGCAGCGTGCAGCCCAAGGATGTATGGAAAATGCTTTCCGAATCCTTCGGCCTGCCCTGGGTGACTGATGCTTTCATTTGCTCCCGTACCGGTACCTACCATAACGAAAACGGAAAACGGCAGACGCCATTTGAAAAAGATATTTTCAAAGATTGGGTGAAAGCAAAGAAATGAAACAGCTCCTTCTGCATGTGACGCCGGAAGAAATGGTGCTCGCCGTCCTGGAAGACGGGCGGCTTTCCGATATTTCCGTAGAGAAGAGAGAAGAGACCGACCTGGTGGGCCGCATTTATAAAGGCGTCATCAAGAATGTGGTGCCTTCCATCAATGGCATGTTCATCGACATCGGCGTGGGGAAGAATGCATTTCTTAGAAATAAGGACATTCTCGCCAAGACGCCGCACACCGAAGGCGCCGCCGTCCTGGTGCAGGTGGAAAAGGATAGCACTGATACCAAAGGCCCCTTGGTGACGGAAAAGATTTCCCTTCCCGGGAAATACGCCGTGGCTCTTCTGGGCACCGGATACATCGGCGTTTCGAAAAAAATCCGAAGCGAAGAGAAGCGGAAAGAGCTCCGTGAGACCGCGAGCCGCCTTTCTCCCGCCGGCATGGGCGCCATCGTCCGCACCGCAGCCGAGAAGGTGGACGCTGCAGCCTTCGGCGAGGATATCCAAAATCTTGCCGACATGGCGGGCATCGTGAGCCGCCCGACATGGCAGGCATCGTGAGCCGTCGCTACAAGGTGGAAAAAGCGCCGGCCCTTCTCTATCGAGATGGGGACCTGGCCGTGCGAAGCCTACGCGACTACGACGCCGCAGACGTGGAAGGCCTATGGACTGACGACAAGGACACCTATCAACGGCTTTGTCAGATGGGGGAAGCCCTATTTCCGGCGGAAAAAATTCATCACTACACCGGCCGCACGCCGCTTTTCACTGAGCTCCATGTGGATGAAGAAATCCAAGCGCTCTTTGAAAGGGAAGTCCCGCTTCCCTCCGGCGGCTCCATCGTTATCGACTACACCGAAGCGCTGACGGCCATCGATGTGAACTCCGGCTCCTTCAAAGGAAATATGCCTCATGGTGAGCTGGCCTATCTTATCAATAAGACAGCGGTCCCGGAAATCGCGCGGCAGATACGCCTGCGCGGCATCGGCGGCATCATCATGATCGACTTCATCGATATGGAAAAGAAAAGCCAGCAGGAGGAACTGGTGCGCCTCTTGAAAGAAGAAGTCCGAAAGGACCGGGTGAAGACCGTAGTCTGTGGCATGACGTCCCTGGGCCTTGTCGAAATGACTCGGAAACGCACCGTCCACCGCCTGTGGCAAAACTACTACGACACCTGCCCCCTGTGCCAAGGCGAAGGCCGCATCCCCTCCGCCGAAGCCATGGCGGGAAAAATTCTCGAAGACCTGCGCGGCAGAGCCGCCCAGGGATATTTCAAAACTAACCTTCTCATCCAGTGCGAATGCGAAGTGGCAAAGCTCCTCTGTGAAGAGGAGTGGGGCGAGAAATTGAGGAACCTGGTGCATCACGATGTCACCGTGGAGGACAGCGGAAATCCTCATAGAGAAGTCTATATG